>NZ_JBSGBK010000024.1:0-106802 GCF_053601215.1 Amycolatopsis sp. NPDC004772 | reverse complement strand
CAATGTGGCGTTGGGTGCCTCCGTCGCACCGAACGCCACATTGGGTGCATCTGACGCACCGAACGCCACATTGGGGCGCTGGGTCCCGGCGGCCAGGTCTCGCAGAGCCTCGACCACCTCGTCGCGGCTCTCCCCGACCACCGCCCCGCGCACCGGCAGGTGCTCCCGCCGGTGCGCCAGCGTCGACGCGACCGCGTCGAGCGGGGCCGAAGCCTCCGCCAGCCAGTCCGCCAGCTCGCCCGCCCGCGCGCGCAGGACCTCCGCCGACCGGGCCGACAGCGCGAACACCTGCGGACCACGCTCACCGGCCCGGACCGGGAACGACGCGGCCGGCCACTCCTCCACCACCACGTGCGCGTTCGTCCCGCCGAAACCGAACGCCGACACCCCGGCCCGCGCCGTTCCCGAGTAACGCGGCCAGTCCGTGCCCGCCGAAACCACCCGCAGCCCGGTGAAGTCGATGTGCGGGTTCGGCGTACGGAAGTGCAGGCTCGGCGGCACCCGCCGGTGCGTCATCGCCAGCACCACCTTCAGCAGCCCGGCGATCCCGGCCGCGCCTTCGAGGTGGCCCAGGTTGCTCTTCACCGACCCCAGCAGCAGCGGACGGTCCGCCGGCCGCCCCGACCCGAGCACGGCCGCCAGCGCGCCCGCCTCCAGCGGGTCTCCCAGCGGTGTCCCGGTCCCGTGCGCTTCGACGTAGTCCACAGAGGACGGATCGACGCCCGCCGTGGCGTAGGCGTCGCGCAGCAGGGCCGCCTGGGCGTCCGGGTTCGGGGCTGTCAGCCCGTTGGACCGGCCGTCGGAGTTCACCGCGCTGCCGCGGATCACCGCCAGCACCCGATCACCGCGGGCCGCCCGCAGCGGCTTGAGGACGACGACGCCGCAGCCCTCCCCCCGGGCGATTCCGTCGGCGGCGGCGTCGAACGGCTTGCAGTGACCGTCCGCGGCCAGCACGCCCGCCCGGTGGAAGCCCGCCGTGATGGCGGGCGAGAGCAGGACGTTCACCCCGGCGACCAGCGCCGTCTCGCTTTCGCCGCGGCGCAGGCTCTGCACCGCCTGGTGCACCGCCACCAGCGACGACGAACACGCCGTGTCCAGCGTCAGGCTGGGGCCGCGCAGGTCGAGCAGGTACGACAGCCGGTTCGCCGCGATGCTCGCCGCCGCGCCGGTGCCGGCCCAGACGTCGAGCCCCGCGACGTCGGTCATCGTCAGCGAGCCGTACTCGGTGGCCGACAGCCCGACGAACACTCCCGTCCGGCTGCCGCGCAGCGTGGCCGGCGGGAGCCCCGCGTGTTCCAGCGCCGCCCAGGCGACCTCCAGGAGCATCCGCTGCTGCGGGTCCATCGCCGCGGCTTCCCGCGGGGTGATGCCGAAGAACTCCGCGTCGAACCCGGCGACGTCGCCGAGGAACCCGCCGCGTGCCGGCACGCCGGCGAAGTCTTCCGCCGGCGCGAACGTCTCCCAGCGGCCCTCGGGAACGTCGCCGACGCCGTCGCCGCCCGCGTCGAGGAACCGCCAGAACGCTTCCGGGGATTCGATCCCGCCCGGCAGGCGGCAGCCGAGGCCGATGACCGCGATCGGCTCGCCGTCGTCCGCCAACGGCACGTACGCCGCCGATTGATCCACAGTGGACAAGTGCGAGGCGAGCGCGGTGATCGTCGGGTACTGCCACACCAGGGTCGGGGCGAGCGGGCGGCCGACGAACGCGCCGAGGTCGGCCGCCAGGCTCGTCGTGTCCCGTGAGGACAGTCCGGTTTCGTGCAGCGGCCGGTCGGGGTCCACGTCGCCGAGCCGCGCGGTCAGCCAGGCGCGGATCGCCGCGGCGTCCGGCGCGCTCATCCGAGCCGCCGCGCGGTGAGCGCACCGTCCAGGTAGGACACCCGGCTCCGGGCACGGCTGATCTTGCCGCTGGACGTGCGGGGCACCTCGCCCGGTGGCAGGAAGACGACGTCGTGCAGGCGCAGGCCGTGGCCGGCCGACACCGCCGCCCGCAGGGCCGCGGCGGCCTCGGCGACGTCGGTTTCGCTGCCTTTCGCGCGCTCGAGGACGACGACCGCGGCTTCCCCGCCGTCGCCGTCGATCGCGAAGGCCGCGGCCGAATGCGGCCGGACGGCCGGGTGCTCCTCGACGGTCTGCTCGATGTCCTGCGGGTAGTGGTTGCGGCCGTCGATGACGACCAGGTCCTTCAGCCGGCCTGTGACGAACAGCTCGCCGTCGAAGACCACGCCGAGGTCGCCGGTCGCCAGCCAGCCCTCGCCGGTCTCCGGATCGAGCGGGGGCAGCCCAAAGGTGGCCGCCGAGGCTTCCGTCCGGCCCCAGTACCCGCGACCGACGTTCGGGCCGCTGACCCGGATTTCGCCGACCTCGCCGGGCTCGGCGGGCCGCCCGGTCACCGGGTCGGCGATCCGCACCCGCTGGCCGGCCGGGCGGCCGCACGAGACGAGCGTCGTGGTGGACGCGCCCGGGACGGCGGGCTCGGCGTACCCGGCGGCGAGCCGCGCCCGGTCGAAGGTGACCTGCCGCGGCGGTTTCCCCGCGTCGGTCACCGAAACCAGCACGGTGGCCTCGGCCAGCCCGTAGGAGGACCGGTGCACTTCCGGCCGCAGCCCGCACTCGGCGAAGGCGTCGTGGAACTTCGCGATCGTCGCCGGCAGCACCGGCTCGCTGCCGTTGATCAGCGAGACGACCCGGCTCAGCTCGAGGTAGATCTTGTCCGCCTCGGTGACGCGGGAAGCGCAGTAGGCGTAGGCGAAGTTGGGGGCCGCGCTGATCGCGCCCGGACTGGCCGAGAGCGCCCGCAGCCAGCGCGCGGGCCGTTCGAGGAACGCCAGGGGATCCATCAGGACCGATTCCAAGCCACCGGCCATCGGCGCGCCGATGCCGAGGATCAGCCCCATGTCGTGGAACAGCGGCAGCCAGCTGACCGTCGACGTGGTCCCGCTTTCCGCGCCGTAGGCCGCGCAGGCCTGACGGGCGTTGGCGAGCACGTTGCGGTGGGTCAGCACGACCCCGGCCGGCGAGCGCGTCGACCCGGACGTGTACTGCAGGTACGCCGGGGCGTCCGGATCGGGCTCGGGCCACTCGCGCGGCCCGGCCGGCGGCACCGAGTCGACGTCGACCACCACCGGGTCGACCGGCGAACCGGCGAGGAACCGGGTGACCGCCCCGGATTCTCCGGCCGTGGTCAGCACGACGCGCGGGCCGCAGTCGGCGAGTGCCGCGGCCAGCCGGCCCGCGTGCCCGGGCAGGCCGGGTGCGAACAGCGGCACCGCGACCAGTCCCGCCCGCAGCGCACCGAGGAACGCGACGACGTACCCGGCGGACTGCCCGGCCAGCACCGCCGCCCGCTCCCCCGGACCGGCCACTTCGGACAGCCGGGCCGCGACCGCCTCGACCCGCTCGTCGAGCTCGCGCCAGGTGAGCGTGACCGCCCGGCCGTCTCCGCCGTCGCGGTGGTCGAGGTGGGTCACGGCGATCCGGTCGCCGAGGCGGCGCGCCCACTGACCCAGGAGGGTCGCGAAGGACTCGCCGGCGGCGACGGGGGCACCGGTGCCGGGAACCGGCCGGGAAATGGTTTCCAAGGCATCCTCGCAGAGAGCGTTTACCGGCGCAGTGAATAACCGCGCCGGTGCGGTTGTCAACGATTCGATCTCCGGTACTCACGGGGAAACGGGTTACGGGACAGCACGTTTGTCACGCGGCGACGAGGTCTCGGCGGGCCGGGTCCCCGGCACGCGCACGGCCAGCAGCGCGCCGGCGAACGTCAGCCCGGCCGCGACGAGCAGACCGGCGGTGTACCCGCCGGCGAGCGCCGCCCCGGCGGGGACGCCCGCGTCGAGCCGGGCCGCACGCACCGACGTCAGCACCGCGCCGATCAGCGCGACACCCAGCGCGCTCGACAGTTCCCGGCCCGCGGTGAGCCATCCCGACGCCGTCCCCGAATACCGCTCGGCCACGACGTCGAGCGCGTGCGAAGTCATCGGGACGGTGAAGGCCGAGCCCGCGCCGATCAGGACCATGCCGGGCACGCGCGGCCACAGCGCGGGCACGTGGTTCACCGCGGCGAGGGCGAGCAATCCCGCCCCCACCACGACCAGCCCCGCCGCCACCGTCCGAAGTGGACCATGACGGGCGACGGCCGCCGGCACCAGCGGCGTCGCGGCCACCACCGCCACCGCGACCAGCACCAGCGGCAGCCCGGCGCCGGCCGGGCCGAGCCCGAGGAACTCCTGGTGCAGCAACGGCGTGAAGAAGAAGATCCCGGAGATACCCAGTCCCCACAGCAGCTGCAGGCCGAGCGACCCCAGGAACACCCGGTTCCCGGTGAGGGCCCGCGGGACCAGTCTCTCGGCCGCGCGCCGTTCCCGGACGAGGAACGCCACGCCGAGCGCGGTCCCGGCAGCCAGCAGCGGGAGCCGGAGCCCGGGTTCGGCCAGCGCGGTGGTCAGCAGCACCAGGCTCGCCGTCACCAGGATCATCGCCGACGCCGGTGGCGCGCGGGTCCCTGCGTCGCGGCCGGGCGGCACGGTCGAGGGCAGCAGCACGAGCATCGCGGCCACGAACGGCAGGTTGACGAAGAAGATCCAGGCCCAGCCCCAGTATTCGCTCAAGACGCCGCCGAGTGCCGGGCCGAGGGCCAGCGCGGCCGCCAGGCAGGCCGTCCACACCGCCGCGCCGAGCGTCCGGCCGCGCGTGTCGAGGTTGGTGCGCAGCAGGCTGAGCAGGCCCGGCACCAGGAACGCGGCCGCCATGCCCTGGAGGACGCGTGCGGCGACCAGCAGCCACGCGGTGGCCGCCAGCCCGCCCGCCGCCGCACCGGCGCCGAAGGCGAGGAGGGCGCCGGTCAGGGCCGGGCGCCGGCCCCAGCGGTCGACCAGCGCACCCGCCATCGGCAGGAGCCCGGCGAACGGGAGCATGTACCCGAGCGCGATCCACTGCAGGGCTTCGACGTCGAGGGCGAGCTCGCGGGCGATGGACGGCGCGCCCGCGGCGACGATCGTGTTGTCCAGCGTCGTGACGAAGGCGCCCAGCGCGAGCACGACCAGGGTCCGCCGGGTCATCGCGTGCTCCCCACGAGCTCGCCGGGGACCACGGCCTTGCGGCGCGGGAACCACCAGTTCGCCGCGCCCAGCCGGGCCATCACCGCGGGGACGAGCACGCACCGGACGACGACGGCGTCCAGGAGCACGGCGACGGTGAGCCCGACGCCGGCCTCGCGCACCACCCGGGCGTCGACGAAAGCGAACGACCCGAACACCAGCGCCATGATCAGCGCCGCCGCGGTGATGGTCCGGCCGGTCGCCGCGACGCCGTCGACGACGGCCGCGCGGGTGTCACCGTGGCGGCGCCACGCCTCCTGGATGCGGGCGATGAGGAAGACCTCGTAGTCCATCGACAGCCCGAACAGCCCGGCGAACAGGAAGACGGGCAGGTACGGCTCGATCGGGCCGCCGAAGGCGAACACCACCGCCCCGGTCGTCGCGGCCGCGGTCAGCAGGTTCATCACCGCCGCGGTGAGCGGGATCAGCACGCTGCGGAACACCCAGGCCAGCAGCAGGACCGAGATCCCGACGACGGCGGCGAAGAACAGTGGCAACCGCTGGGTGATCGCCGCGGAGAAGTCCGCCCGGGCCGCGACGACCCCGCCGACGTGCGCGTCCGGGCTGCCGATGAGCTTGGCCATCACCCGCGTCGAAGCGAGCAGGTCGCCGGTCGCCGGGTCGCCGGGGCCCGTCCGCGGGAGCACCGTCAGCAGCCAGCCGCCCCCGGGCAACGCGGCCGGTGGGGCGACGTCGGCACTGGCGAGGAGGGCTTCCCGCAGCGTGCCCACCGATTCGCCACCGGTGCCGACCACCAGCAGCGGCGCGTCGGCGCCCGGCCCGAAACCCTCCTTGAGCAGTTCGGCGGCGGTCCGGGTGACGCTGCCGGGCGGGTCGAGCGCGGCGTCCGGCACGCCGAGCCGCAGCCCGGTCATCGGGAGCGCGAGCACGGCCACGACCAGCAGGGCGGCGGCGGTGTACGGGCCGGGGCGCGCGGTGACCGACCGGGCTAGCCGGGCCCACCGGCCGGCCCCGGCGTCCGGGCGCAGGCGCATCCGCCGGCCGAGCAGCCGCAGGAGCGCGGGCAGCAGGGTCAGCGCGGCGAATGCGGTCAGCAGCACCGAGACCGTGGCGGCGACCGCGATCCCGTCGAGGAACGGCAGGCCGACGGTGAGCATCCCGGCCAGCGAGACACACACGGTGATCCCGGCGAACACCACGCTCCGGCCGGAGGTCGCGGCCGCGACGGCCAGCGCGGCCGCCGGATCGGCGCCGTCCCGGCGGCCCTGCCGGTAGCGGGTGAGCACGAACAGCGCGTAGTCGACGCCGACGCCGAGCCCCAGCAGCGCGGCGATCTCGGTGCTGATCTTCGGCATGGTCATGACGTGCGACAACAGCGTCACGGCGGCCAGCGCGCAGCCGACCGAAACCGCCGCGGTGAGGACCGGGAGCAGCACGCAGGTCACCGAGCCGAAGGCCACCAGCAGCACCACGGCCGCGGCGAGCAGGCCGATCCCGGCGTTGCCGAGGTCGGGCGCGGCGGCCGTCATCGCGGCGAGCTCGCCGGACGCACCCGCGGTCAGGCCGTCGGCGTCGCGGACGGTGGCGGCGAGCGCGTCGGCCGTCCCCTGCCCGAGGTCGGCGGCCGGGGCGTCGAAGCGCACGGTGAGCACCGCCGTCCGCCGGTCGGCGGACACCTGGCCGGGCGGCGGCTCGACGGCGACGACGTGCGGTAACGCCGCCAGCCGGGCGGCGAGCGCGTCGAGCCGGGCGCGGCCCGCGCCGGTGTCGACCGGGCCGTCCGGCGAGCGCACGACGACGCGTTCCCCGGCGCCGCCGGCACCGGTGGCGCGCAGCAGGTTCGCCGCGGCCGTGCTGTCCGCGGCGGGCAGGTCCACGGTGTCGCGGAAGGCCGCGCCGGCGGGCAGCGCGGCGGAAACCAGCCCGCCCAGTGCCAGCAGCCACAGCACGACAACGACGCCGGCCCGGCGGAAACACCAGGAAACAAGCGCCGTCATCGGGTTTTCTCCTCACGCATGCCGGTTGATCACGCTAACAACCGGACAGGGCGCGAAGATACCGCCTGAGTTCACAAATCGAATCCCGGAAACCTTTGCCGCGGTTAGCGTTCCGCTTTGTCGGGCAGGTGACAAACTCCGGTGCGGCCGTTGGTCCCGGCGTGACAGAACCCGCTCCCGGGGCAGGGACGCCGGTTGCCAAGTCCGTTCCCGTGTGAGTACATGGCGTTCGCGCCGACGACGGCGCGAAGTCTCCACGCGGCGCGGCAAGGGGTCTGAACCATGAGCCGGACGATCACGCAGGCGGCGATTCCGCACCCGCGGGGCACCGGCCGCGCGCGGCAGCTGTGGTGCTCGCTGCCCACCGAACTGGCCGGGCGCTTCCGGGCGCACGCCGACCCGCTCGCCCGGCGGATCCTCGACGAGGTCCAGAAGGCCGTTCCCGAATACGCCAAGCCCCTCGAGGGCGAATTCGGCAAGATGACCGTGCTCGCGATCGAGCAGGCGGTCCTCAGCTGCATCGACAGCATCGAGGACCTGGCGTCCACACAGGACGAGTGGCCCAAGCTGTTCGTGGAGGTCGGCAAGCGCGTCCACCACGACGGCGGCAGCCTCAATTCTTTGCAGGCCGCCTACCGCGCGGGTGGGCGGGCGGCGTGGCGGTACGTGGCCGAACTGGGCCAGGCGCACCGGTTCCCGGCGGCCGTGCTGTGCGTCGGCGCGGAAGCCATTTTCGCTTACGTGGAGGAGATTTCCGCGTACTCGGTCGAGGGGTACACCTTGGCACAGGCGATGGCAACCGGCACGCTCGAGCGCCGCCGGCGCCGGCTCTTCGAACTGCTGCTGGCCACCCCGCCGTCGTCCCCGGCCACCCTGTCGACGCTGGCCAAGGCGGCGCAGTGGGCGATCCCGGAGTGGGTCACGGTCGTCGCGCTCGACCCGCGGACCGACCGGCACCCACCGCCGACCCCGCAGGTGCCCGCCGACGTGCTCGTCGACCTCGACGGCCCCGAGCCGTGCCTGCTGACCCCGAACCCGGACCGCGACCTGCGCGGCCTCGAAGGCCGCCTCCCGGGCTGGCGCGCGGCGGTCGGCCCCCGCGTCCGCCCGGCCGAAGCGGCGACGTCCCTGCGGTGGGCCCGCCGCACGCTCGACCTGGTCCGCCGCGGCCTGGCCGGCGACGCCCCGGTCACGCACACGGCCGACCACCTGGCGACGCACTGGCTGCTGATCGACCGCTTCCTGCTGGACGAACTGTCGGCGAAGGCGCTGTCGCCGTTCGCCGGGCTGACGGCCAAGCAGCAGACGCGGCTGGCCGACACGCTGCTGAGCTGGCTGGAGCACAACGGGAACACGCCGGAGATCGCGCAGGCCCTGCGGATCCACCCCCAGACGGTCCGCTACCGCGTGAGCCAGCTGAGCGAGCTGTTCGGCGACCGGCTGGCGGACCCGGCGAAGCGCCTGGAGATCCAGATGGCCCTGTGCGCCCACCGGCTGCTGGGCACCCGCCCACCGGCCGGCGACCGCTGAGGGCCGAGGCCGCCGCCACGGCCTTTCGGTCCTTGACCGTGCCGGGCTGCCGCTTCTATCGTCGTCCCACGCTGTTAGCGCTAACAGCCCGTTGGAGGACCCACCGATGACCTCACCCGAACTCACCCGGGAGCTGTTCGGCCAAGCCGGCGGCACCGACGTCCACCGGTACACGCTGGGGCGTCCCGGCGGACCGGTCGTGCGCGTGCTCGACTACGGCGGGGTCATCCAGTCGCTCGAAGCGCCCGATCGCGACGGGCGCCCCGGCAACGTCGTCCTCGGGTTCGCCGACCTCGGCTCCTACGTCGCCAACAACCGGCCCGACGCGGACCGGGTGTTCCTCGGCTCGGTGATCGGCCGGTTCGCCAACCGGATCGGCGGCGGCACCTTCACCCTCGACGGCGTCCAGTACCGGGTGCCGCTGAACAACGGCAAGAACAGCCTGCACGGCGGGCCCTCCGGATTCGACACGCGGGTCTGGTCGGCGACCGAGATCCGCGACGGCGACGGCGTCGCCGTCCGGCTCACCCTGATCAGCCCGGACGGCGACCAGGGCTACCCCGGCCGGCTCACCGCCGAGGTCATCTACCGCCTCGACGCGCACGACCGGCTGCGCATCACCTACCTCGCGACGACCGACGCGCCGACCGTCGTCAACCTGACCAACCACACCTACTGGAACCTGGCCGGCGAAGGCACCGGCGACGTCCACGAGCACCGCCTGGAGATCGCCGCGAGCCGGTTCTGCCCGACCGGCGACGACCTGATCCCGGCCGGCGACCCGGTGCCGGTCGAGGGCACGCCGTTCGACTTCCGCCGGTGGGCGCCGATCGGCGCCCGCGTCGGCGAGCCCGACCCCCAGCTGGTGATCGGCCAGGGCTACGACCACAACTGGGTGCTCGACACCGGCGCGCCGTTCGCCGCCCGGGCGTGGGACCCGGCGTCCGGGCGCCTGCTCACCATGTGGACGACCGAGCCGGGCCTGCAGTTCTACTCGGGCAACTACCTCACCGCGGACCTGACCGGCACGAGCGGGCGCCCGTACCACCGCGGCGCCGGGTTCGCGCTGGAGGCCCAGCACTTCCCGGACTCCCCCAACCGGCCGGACTTCCCCAGCACGGTGCTGCGGCCCGGCGAGGTCTACCACCAGGAGACGGTATTCGCCCTCACCACCGCGGACGAGCCGCCGGTGGCGTGAGCGACAATCGCGGGGCGTCCGCCCGGGCCCGCCGCTAGCCTCGCCGGTCATGGGAGATCTTTCCGCCGTCGCCCGGGACCTCGCACCCACCGGCACGCTGCGCGCCGCGATCAACCTCGGCAACCCCGTGCTCGCCCACGGCACACCGGCGGAACCGGGCGGGCTCACAGTCGACCTCGCCCGCGAGGTCGCCGCGCGGCTCGCCGTTCCGGTCGAGTTCGCCTGCGCCGACGCGGCCCGCAAGTCGTTCGAGGCGCTGACCTCGGGCGCGGCCGACCTCGCTTTCCTGGCGATCGAGCCCGCCCGCGCCGAACAGGTGACTTTCACGGCGCCGTACGTCCTCATCGAAGGCGTGTACGTCGTCGCCGACGGCTCGCCGCTGGCGTCGCCCGCCGACGTCGACCGGCCGGACGTGCGGATCGGTGTCAAGCAGGGCTCCGCGTACGACCTGTACCTGACCCGCACCCTCCGGCACGCCACCGTCGTGCGCGGCGAGGACGGTGTCACGGCGTTCGAGGCGGAGAGCCTGGAGGTTGCCGCCGGGATCCGCCAGCCGATGGCCGCCTACGTTGCCGCCCACCCTGGGACCCGCGTGCTCCCGGGGCGGTTCATGGAGATCCGGCAGGCGGTCTGCACCACGCCGGACCGCCGCCCGGAGACGATCGCGTTCCTGTACGAGCTGGTCGAAGAGCTGAAGGCGACCGGGTTCGTCGCCGACGCGCTGCGCCGCGCCGATCAGGACGCCACGGTCGCCCCGCCCGCCTGACCGCTACCTGCCGGTCACGCCGTCGATCAGCTCGCGGCCGACGTCCACGTGCCCGGCGTGGCGGGCGAAGCTCTGCACCAGGTGGCACAGGATCCACGCGAACGTGGGGTGTTCTTCGGCGCCGCCGCGGCGGGTGGTGCGGACGGCCCGGCCGTCCAGCGGGGTGACGGCGGCGAGCCGGGCGCAGTTTTCGCGTTCCGCGAGGAAGAACGCCGTGATGTCCGCCGACGGTTCTTCCGGCGCGACGAACCAGGGCTGCTCGGCGGTGCCGGGCCAGGAGAAGTCGACGTCCTCGCCGGCGAACAGGTACCGGATCCAGAACCGTTCGGTGCAGGCGAGGTGCTTGACCATGCCCAGCGGCGTCCAGCCCGACGGCAGCACGCTCCGGCGCAGATCGTGTTCGGAGAGGCCGTCGAGCTTGCGGAGGATGGCGGCGGCGTTGTGGTCGAGGTAGCCCAGCAGCAGCGCACGCGGATCGGCCAGGGTGGGTGGGGGTTCGGGTGTCTCGACCATGATCGAAAAGCTACTGGGCGGCGCCCCGCGACACCGGGTTCCCGCGCCCGCACGACGGGGTGACCGGTGGGTCAGACCGACGTGGCCGCCCAGTGCCCCAGCCAGAACTCCCGCCACACCACCGTGACTTCCCGGACCGCGAACCCGCCCGGGTCCTCGTCCAGCGCGGTCTTCCACGCGTCTTCCAGCCCGACGCACAGTTTCGAAGGCGCGATCTCCACCGCCGTGCTGGTGAACCGCTGCTGGACGAGGTTCAGCGGCACCGAGAACTTGCCCTTGCCCCGCAACAGGGAATTGCCGAGGTCCCGGCAGATGAGGTATTCGAGGTTGGGCGCGTCGCGGGCCTCGGCACCGGCCGCGTCCCCTTCCGGCAGCGGGAAGCCCATGTAGTCGAAGGCCTGCCGCAGCGCCCGCACGGCGACGGAAATGCCGCGCGGAGTCCATTCCATCTGCCACGAGATCCAGATCGCCAGCCGGCGCTGTGCGGCCGGGTGCACCACCGGGACCACCGGGCCGGCCAGCGTCTGGTAGTCGCCGGCCCGCTCCCACAGGTGGTCGCTCAGCTCCTGGCCGTGCTTGCCGTTGGGCACCTTGGCGAACCCGGCGAACATGGTGGTGATCGCCGTGCGGGGGTCTTCGCTGCTGTGGGCGACCGGCAACGCGACTTCCTCGGCGGGGGTGACCACGCCGAGCTGGAGGTGGATGAACGCGAGGTCGTCGAGCAGCGTGATCGACGCCCCGACCACGCCGATCTCCGGGAACTGCAGCAGCAGGGAGACGAGCGCGTGCGTCGAGCCGACCCGCGCCGGGCCCACGAAGGTGACCGGGATGATCGTGGACAGCACGCCTTCGGGTGCTTCGCCGGGGTGCGGCTCTTCCGCCGGGTGGGCGCGGATCCGGAACCAGTTGCCGGTGCGGTGCCCGAGCCGGGTGTCGGCGAGCCAGAGGCGGAATCCGCGTTCTTCGCAATACCGGATGATCCGCTCGGCGATCTCGAACGTGAGCTCGGCGCTCGGGTGCTGCAGCGCGATCGAGAACCGGACGGCCAGCGACGCGGCCCGCGGGATCCGCTCCTCCCGGTATTCGGCCTCGACCTCCACCGGCAGCTGGACCGGGCACTGGATGGACAGCAGCGGCCCGCGGGCCACCTCGACGGCGATCTGGCTGAGCGCGGCGAGCAGGTTCTTGATCTGGGTGCCGTGGCTGAGCCGCAGTTTCGCGGGCTCGTCGGCGATCGCGACGATCCCTTCGATCCGGCGGTCGGACTCGGCCAGGAACGTCAGGTTCGGCCGGGCCGTGCCGCGGAAGACGTGGCTCAGCTCGTCCGAGCCGAAATCGAGCTCCGGCTCGACGGTGCTGCCGTGGTCGCGGATCCGGAGCCGGTCGGGCTTCTCGCCGGTCCGGATGCCGACGACCAGCCCGGCGCCGTGCGCGCTCGAGGACAGCGTCTCCAGGAAGAACCGCGACTTCGGCTCGCTCCGGCCCTCCCCCGTGACGAGCCCGACCAGGTAGCCAGGCCGGTCGACGAGGTGGTGCACCTCGAAGTCGACCTCGGTCAGCGGCTGCCGCAGCGACCAGTAGCCCGCCCTCGCGAGGTTGGCCAGCGCGTGCGCCGAACGGGCCTTCGGCGCATCGCCGGGCATGTTCGTCCCTTCGCTCATGAAAGTGATCCCGACGACGAGAAGATCGCGTCCGGCGTCCGGCGGCGCTGCTTGCTCGTCCCGCGGCCGTCGACCCAGTGCGGCGCGCCCATGAGGTGCAGCTCCTCGGCGTCCTGGCGCGGGTCGCGGCGACGGCTCCACGCCGAGCGGATCGGCGGCACCAGGGCGATCGCCGAGAGCAGGGGCACCACGGTGGCCAGCCCGAACGCGACGGGCAGCACCGACCGCGCGGAGTCCGCGGCGATGGCCGCGCACAGCAGGGCCATCGCCCCGATGCAGACGTGCGCCACCAGCCGCGGCAGCGCCCGCAGGTGCCCCGCCACGGAATGCCGGTCCGGCAGCGGCAGCCGGGAGTACAGGAACCCCGGGACGAGCAGCAGCACGGCGATCAGCGCCCCGGGACTGTTCGACGCGCTCGACGCGCGCAGCCGGACGGCGCCGGCGCCCCAATACGGCCAGAAGTGGTGCCCCGCGAAGGTGGCCGCGGAGTAGGCGATGAGGGCGACGGACAACGCGTAGAGCAGCACCGTCGTCGGGCTCGACGGCGTGGCGTCGCGCAGCAGGATCCCGGCGCGGGTCCGGATCTGCGCGCCGTCGAGCGAGCGGACCGCCCGCCGCCGCCAGTAGACGCTGGCCTGGTTGCTGGTCGGGTTGTCCTCGGTGGCGAGGTCGTATTCGAGTTCCTGCGCCTCGACCTCGCGGGCGGCCTGCCCGAGCCGGGCCGGCTCGACGACCGGGTGGCGGATCAGCGAGTTGTCGAGCGCGGCGCCGTCGGCCACGGCTTCGCCCGAGATCGCCGCCCAGCCCAGCTCGGCCACGCCGGGCAGGTGCTGTTCGGGCACGGCGATCCGCGCGTGCTCGGCGTCCCACTGCCGGCGGCGGAGCAGATCGGCGAGCCGGCGGAGGGTGGTCTGCGTCTGGAGCTCGAGGATCTTCGAGTAGGGCGGCTTCCGAGGCGGCGCGGCCGCCGGCCCCAGCCGGGTGGCGAGGGTCTTCAGGTCCGTGACGAGCTCGCCCGCGAGGCCCTGGTCGGCGTCGGTCCGGAGGTAGATCTTCTGGATGTGCACGCCGGGCTCGGTCTCGACGACGAGGTGGTAGGACCGCAGGCTCGCCGGGATGGCGCCCTCGTACTGGACGAGGTACCCGCGGCTGCTGGCCCGCAGCGTCCCGCTCCACGACCAGCGGGGCCTGGGCTTCTCCACCGCGAGCGGGGCCTCGTAGGTGAGCAGGTGCTCGTCGGCCCCGCGGTCCATGGCCACCACGAGCAGGTAGTTGTTGACGGCGACGTCGAGCAGCGCGAAGTAGTCCCCGAGCGGCTCGCGGTAGTCGGCGAGCAGGTTCAGCGCCTTGCGGCGGCAGTCGGCCGCGTGCCCGGCCGTCATCCCCGGGGTGAGGTCCCGCGGGTGCGGACCGGTCGGCCGGCTGCGGTCGGTCAGCAGCGCGAGCAGGGCCGCCTGGATCAGCCAGCGCGGTTCGTGGTCCTGGTAGAGCAGCCGGGCCAGTGGTTCGTCCCGCCGGGCGTCGGGGAACCCGGTGAGGATGCCCCGCAGCAGGCGGTAGAGCCCCGAGGCGAGCAGCCGCGAGGTCTCGTACTGGGTGAGCCGCGGCAGCTTCCGGCCCGAGGCGTCCCGCACGTCGACAGGCGCGGCCGTCCGCGAGATCCGGGCGACGGGCACCCACATCTCGGAGGCGACGAACGCCGGTCCGGCCGGGTGTTCCGCGCCGTCGGCGCGGTGGCTGGCGATGCTGCGGAACAGTTCGGAGGCCTGCCGCTGCCCTTCGTCGAGCATCCCGAGCCGGACGTCCACCTCGGTGATCCGCCGCGCGACCCGGTGATCGACCAGCGAGATCCGTTCGGTCAGCCGCCGCACGTGGTTGAGCCGCAGCGCGGTGTCCAGGAAGGAAAGCCCGACAGCGGCCCCGTCGAGCGACAGGCGGGGCGGCGCTCCCGGCACCGGCATCGACCGAATGGCCTCCTCCAGCAGCGAGAAACCGTCCATTCGCCTTCCCTCCCCAGGTGCCGCCCCGGATGCACCGGCGGGGACTAGGTCGGCGAATCACCCTCCGGGGTTACAGGTCGAACGCCATCGCTCTCCGATTTCTGTCGTCATCGATCCGACATTGCGCCTTCTCGACGGTCGCAACGAGTGCTACGTTCGGCGGACAGGCCGAGAACGAGGAGCGGCGATGCAGCTTTCTCCCAGCGCCCACACGGACCCGTTCTGCCGCGACCGCCTCCCACCGCCCGACCAGTGGCCGCGGCTGGTGTTCGACCTGCCGGAGCTGCACTACCCCGACCGTCTCAACGCCGCGACGGCCCTGCTCGACGAAACCGCCGCCCGCCTCGGCCCGGACCGCCCCTGCCTGCGCTCACCGCACGAGACGTGGACCTACGGCGACGTCCTGGCCCGCGCCAACCGCATCGCCCACGTCCTCACCGCCGACCTCGGTGTCGTGCCGGGCCACCGCGTGCTCCTGCGCGGCACCAACACGCCGTGGCTCGCGGCCTGCTGGCTCGGCGTCCTCAAGGCCGGAGCGGTCGCCGTCACGACGATGCCGATGCTCCGCCGCGGCGAGCTCGACAAGATCACCGGACGCGCGCAGCCCACGGTCGCCCTCTGCGACGAGCGCCTCCTCGACGAGCTGCCGCCCGAGCTGCCGGCCGTGCCCTTCGGCACCGAACGCGCCGAACTGGCCGAGCGCTGCGCCCGCCACCCGGCGACCTTCGCCGACGTGCCGACGGCCGCCGACGACGTCGCCCTGCTCGCCTTCACCTCCGGCACGACCGGGACGCCGAAGGCCACCATGCACTTCCACCGCGACCTGCTCGCCATCGCCGACACGTTTTCCCGCCACGTCCTCCGGCCCACCCCGGACGACGTGTTCTGCGGAACCCCGCCCCTCGCCTTCACCTTCGGCCTGGGCGGCCTCCTGGTGTTCCCGCTGCACGCCGGCGCGTCGGTGCTCCTGGTGGAACGCGCGACGCCCAAGGAGCTGGCCTCGATCGTCGCCGAGCACGGCGTGACGGTGCTGTTCACCGCCCCGACCGCCTACCGCGCGATCCTCGGCGCCGGCGACGGCTCCCTGCTGGCCGGCGTCCGCCGCGCCGTCTCCGCCGGGGAAGCCCTCCCCGCCGCCGTGGCCGAGCAGTACCGCGATGTCGTCGGAGCACCGTTGATCGACGGCATCGGCAGCACGGAGATGCTGCACGTGTTCATCTCCGCGGCCGGCGACGACGCCCGCCCCGGCCGGACCGGCAAGGTCGTCCCCGGCTTCCGCGCGGCCGTCCTGGACCTCGACGGCCGGCCGGCCCCGGACGGCACGCCCGGGCTGCTCGCCGTCCGAGGTCCCACCGGCTGCCGCTACCTCGGCGACCCGCGCCAGACCGACTACGTCCGCGACGGCTGGAACATCACCGGCGACACCTACGTCCGCGAGCCCGACGGCTACTTCCGCTTCGTGGCGCGCAGCGACGACATGATCGTCTCCTCCGGTTACAACATCGCGGCTCCCGAGGTCGAAGAGGTGCTCCTGACGCACCCGGACGTCGAGGAGTGCGCGGTCGTCGGCACGCCCGATCCGGACCGGGGTGCGGTCGTGACCGCCTTCGTCGTGCTCCGGCCCGGCGCCGCCCCGGGCCCGGACGTCGTGCACGCCCTGCAGGAGCACGCCAAAGCCGTTGCCGCGCCGTACAAGTACCCGCGCCGGGTGCGCTTCCTCGACGCGCTGCCGCGCAACGCCAGCGGCAAGCTGCAGCGGTACCTGCTGCGCGAGCGCTGACGGGGGTGACGGGCCCGCTGCCGAGGTGGGGTGGCGGTGGGCCCGTCACGTCTGGAGGAGGACATGGACCCAGCCTAGCCGAGTATTCGAACACATGTTCAGGGCCATCCGAGTGGTTTCCGGCTACGAAAAGTCACCACCAACCGGGCTTTCTCCCGCGCGGCAACACTTCCGAGTGACAAACAGTCCGAAGTGGACACAACCCGACCACCGCAAACGAGACTTCGGTGAAGCGCCCGACGTCGTCACCCACCCCGCCACAAGCGCCCCGCCGGAGCCCCCGATTCCCCCGCCGTCACCGGCAAAACCCCGCACACCGCCCTGACCAGCACCGAGGACCATCACCCTGGCGCGCCGCCGAGGCGGTGACAGCCCCGGAGACCCGACCCCATAAAGTCTTCGCGCAGCCATCGGAGGTGACCACCCGCGTGCCCGACGTCGACTACTACGAGGTGCTCGGCCTCCGTCGCGACGCCACGGCGGCCGACGTCAAGGCGGCCTACCGCCGGCTGGCCAAGACCATGCACCCGGACGGCGGCGGCACGGTCGGCACGTTCCGCCTGCTGCGCGAGGCCTACGACGTCCTGAGCGACCCGGTCGCCCGCGCGCGCTACGACTCCGGCGGTGCGACCGTGGTGCCGGTGCCGGTCCGGCCGCGGCCCCGGCGGCGCTTCGGCGACGAGCCCGGCTTCGTCCCCGACCTGCCCGACCTGGACGCCGAGGACCTCGGCTGGTGGCACTTCGCGGGCGAGGACACCCGGATGCGGCACGGCCGCCGCCGCGGCCCCGGGCACACGCCGGTGGTCGTCGCGGTCGCCGGGATGGTGCTCGTCCTGCTGCCACTGGTCACCGGCGTCGGCTTCAGCACGCCGGTGCTCATCGTGTGGCTGCTGCTGACGGCCGGGACCGCCCTGCTGGTCCAGCGGCTGGCGCGCGGGTACCTGCGGGCCGCCAAGGCGCGCGAGGCGTACGCCGAGGAATTCGGCGGCCGCACGGTGTTCGGCACGCCGGGCACCGAGCGCGACGAGCTGCCCGAACGGCTCACCGCGGACCTGCTCGAGGGCTACCTGACCCGGTACCGCGACGCAAGGAGCAGCACTTCAGCGTCGAGGCCGAATTCGCCGACATCGAGCTGTTGAAACGTTGTCGATGACGTTACCGGCGCCGGCCAGCAGAAAGCGGTGATGATCAGCGTCCACAGTGGCGGGGTGGCCACGAGTACCCAGACGGCCAACGCGCCGACGAGGACGCCGCGCAGCAGCTCGGTCCGTCACATCAGGGCCGGGCGGCCATAACCGTCTTCGATCACGTTGCCGGAACCAGACTTGATCGATGGCCACGGTCCACACGGACCTCGGCGCCTTCGATTTCACATAAAAGCACGCTCCTCTTCAGCCGATTTCTGCAAACGGTGTCGTGAATGCGCCGGCAAATTGATCGCCGATCTGAGGGCCGTGACGTGGCGGCTGTCGTGGGCCGACGGCAACTCACCCGGGCCATCGAGTGCCAGTACACCAAAGCGCGCCTGCTGGTGCCGTTGCCGCTGGTCATCGCCCTAACCGTCATCTCCTACCTGCACTGCTGGCTGCGGGTCTACGGCCCAGCGGTCGCCGTCCGCAAGATCTACTCCGCCAGCACCTGTGACCATGGCGGTGGTAGTGGTGCACTCTCCGCGGGTCCTGCCCGCCCCCATGCTGGCCGTGCTGTGCGTGCATCGCGACCTGCTGCTGCCCCAGTACATGCGCCAAGCTCGCACCGATCAGAAAACAGGGCTCGTCGCCCCCGTCTACCGATCCGAGGCCTTGGCCGCCGCGCTGCGCCGCGCCAAGCTGGCCGGCACCTCAGTCGGTGTGCGGCGGCAGCGTTCCTGGTCAGTGACCGCGCCGGTCACCCGAGCGAGGTGGTACTCCGATCGACGGCGGCTTCACGGCGTGACGTTCACGCTAAATCCGGGATCGCCTTCCGACCAGCCGGATGCTCTGCGGCAACTTCTCCCGGTCCCCTGCGCCTCGCCGCGGCGCACCGCGTTGGTGGGAAAATTGCCGTCCAGAGTCTTGACGTCACCCAATCGGGACGGTTTACTTTCAGTTGTCTCGATGGAACCGGTTCCGCGGCCGCCACCTGGAACACTCCAGCACTTCGGGTTGGTCGATGTAAATCTGCCACCTCACCCGAATGCCGAGCGAGCCGCATGCTTGCCTCGGCATCGTGACGCGCACAGTGCGCGACACGATGGATCACGACTGACCAGGTGGGCTCGATGAGATCAAGGACGTTCTCCCGACCACGACGCACCGCAGCACCATCGACCGCAGCCGCGGGACGCATCCGCCGTCCGCTCCGGCCGAGTGATGCCCGTGTCCGCAGAATTGAGTCATTGCCGCGGGACTCTCGTGCCCACCACGGAGAATGGTGCGCCACCACCGATTCCGCGCCGCGGTCGACCGCGTTCGCCGACGCGAGCGGGAACACGACTCCCCGACAATAGGCTGCACTTTTCGCGCGCGACACTGAACGGCGCCCAGGCAATCCCCGTCACCACGACGGCGATAAGGCCATCTGCGGCCACGTACGGCTGAAGCGCACACGTTCAGCCGCCCAGCGGTGTCAGCACGACCGTGCACTCCCTCGGCAACTATTGCAGTAGTTCGGATCTTCGTAGCGCCTATCCAACATTTTGAAAACAAAGTGAGGAGAGCTATATGCGAAATACGCCGAATCGGGCTACCGGTTGCCGACCTCGACACTTCCGGCTCCGGACCCGGGCCGTTCTCACCGCTGCCCTCGCTCTTGCGCTGGCCGGAAGCACCGCCTTCGTGGCCGGCGCAAGCGAAACGGGCTCCGCCGCCGCCGGCGCTTCGAGCAGCTCCGTCGCGGCGGATGCCGGCTGGGTGGACGTCGACCAGGCCCGGTACCAGCGCGAGCTGACCGACTACCAGCGCATCGTGCCGCCACCGGTGCCGGCCGGGACGACGAGGGTCCCCGAGTTCCACACCGACTGCACGATCGCGAACGAAGCCAAGGACGACGCGATCGTCTTCCCTCGCCTGCCCGGTGCCTCCCACATGCACACGTTCTTCGGGCCGCGGAACGACGCGTTCATGACAACGGAAACCCTTCTGACGGCCGGATCGACGACGTGTAACTCTCCCGGCGACAATGCCGCTTACTGGGTACCGCAGCTGCAGCGGAACGGGGTGGCCGTTCCGTTCAAGAGCATGCGCGTCTACTACGGTTCCCGGCTCCCCGACCCGTCGGCCGTCCGGCCGTTCCCGCCCGGGCTGGTGATGGTGCAGGGTGACGCCAAGCTGCAGGTGCCCACCCAGAAGGGCCAGGGAAACCAGTTCTGGTGCGCGGGCAGCGCCGAGGTCGGACGGAGCGCCGACGGGAACTGGCCTGTTTGTGCTCCTGGCGGGAACCTGATCTACCAGCTCACGTTCAAGGACTGCTGGGACGGCAAGCACATCGACTCGCCCGACCACAAGTCGCACATGGGTGACCCGGTCGCCGGCAAGTGCCAGGGGAACTACCCGGTGGCGGTGCCGAACCTGTCGTACATGGTCAACTACGACATCCTGGGCGGCGACGGCCTCGCGCTGTCCTCGGGAATGGCGTCGTCGATGCACGGTGACTTCATGAACGGCTGGGACCACGTCAAACTGGCGGCACTGGTCAAGACCTGCCTGAACCAGAACGCCAAGTGCGGGACCACGCCGAGCTTCACCGGCGGCTGAAAGCGACGATAAGCGGCTGCCGTGCCGTCCCGATCGGTCGGCACGGCGGCCGCTATTCAACCAGCGCGGAGAGCTGGCCCTGTTCCTGCAGGACTCGCGAAGCCAGGCTCACGGTCTGCGGCTCCTTGCCGGACGACTTCTCGCCGAGCGCCAAACGTTTCTTCTGATCCAGGTGATCACGCAGGCACTTCTTGAAGTAGTTGTCGAAGCCGGTATCGCGCAAGGCACCGGCCTGCGTGACCTGGTTGGACGAAACCATCCCCGGCATCTCCATCCCCTTGTGGGGATTCTCCGCCGGGAGGCCGGCCTGATCGTGAAGCCGCCGTAGTTCCAGCAGCTCCGACTTCGTCGAGGCGTCGGCTTTTTTGCCGAGGTCGCGGACAGCCGCGGTTCCGGTGCGGCTGTCTACAAGGGCAAGCAGCGGAACGAGCTGCTCGTCCATGGCTATGGTGATCTCGATCCAAGCGCGGTCCGTAGTGGTGTACGACGCCGCGATAGGGACGGATGGATTTTCGGACTGACCGTGGAGTCCGGCGGCGCAGCCGCCGGCGAATACCATGCCCACAATGGCCAATCCGAGAAAAATGCGCATGGATCGATTACATGCCATTCGCTCCGACGATGTCAACTAACGGGGAGCAGTACTCAGGAGCGATTTCGGTGCTCAGCGATCAGGTCGGCGTAGAAGTGGCCGCTGGCTTTGACGGTCCGGAGCTGCGTGCCGTAGTCGACCCGGACGAGGCCGAACCGTTTGTCGAGGCCGTTGTCCCACTCGAAGTTGTCCAGCAGGGACCAGGCGAAGTAGCCCTTGACCGGGGCGCCCGCCTCGGCGGCCGACGCGGCCGCCGTGAGGTGTTCCTCGAAGTAGGCGATGCGGTCGTCGTCCTGGACGGAGCCGTCCTCGGCGACCTTATCGTCGAACGCGGCACCGTTTTCGGTGATGTAGATGGCTTCCGCGCCGTAGTCGTCGTGCAGCCGGTGGATCAGGTCGGCCAGCCCCGGACCGTGGATTTCCCAGCCCATGGCGGCGGTACCCGGTGGGATCGTCCTCGACGATCTGGCGGAAGTAGTAGTTCAGTCCGTGGTAGTCCGTGGGCGCCGCGATGACGTCGAGGTCGTTGCCGAGCACGGGCGGTTCGACCCCGTAGACCTCGAGCATGTCGGCCGGATAACCGCGCCCGTTGGCCGGGTCGAGCCACCACCGGTTGACGTGCCCGTCCATCCGCTTCGCCGCGGCGACGTCCTCGTCGCGGTCCGAGGCGGGTTCGATCCCCGACAGGTTGCAGACGAGACCGATGTTCGCAGGGCGAGCGGCGTGCGCCCGGATCGCTTCCACACCGAGCCCGTGAGCCAGCAGCAGGTGGTGCGAGGCAGGCACGGCTTGCTCCAGGCGGTGGCGCTATTGCCGTCGGGGGTCCGGGTTCTCGCAGTCGTCCACCGAGATGATGCCCGCCTCGATCGGCGCGGATTTTCCGTACTGGGCTCCCGTGATGACGAAGACCAGGCCACGGGTCCGAGGGCTCTGGAGACCGTCGAGGGGAAGGGTGAACCGGCTATACCCGGCCGGCATGGGCGAGGACAGGCGCGTCCAATTCCCGGGGTTGCCGAGGTGGCGGTTGATGAAGAAGTCCTGATTGTCGTTGTCCGTGACGATGATCGTTCCGTCCGGCCCACCCGAGTCCATCCACGACACCACGGGCGCTCCGTTCGGCGCAACGCCGTTCTGGTCGAGGAGCGGGGTGTCCTGGGAGAACCGGAACGACTCCGGGTCCTTCGCGATCCGGTAGTGCACGTGGTAGGTGTAGTGGCCTTGATCGGGGTTGTCCGGGTCGTCGGGCGCCCCGAATTCGTAGGTCATGATCCACCGGCCCCGGTTCAGCCTGGCCACGGTGGTCATGCCCGGTCGTTCGGGGTACGTCGTCCCGGTCGCATCGTCGACCACGGGACCCCACGTGCGCAGGTCCGTGCTGGTCTGGTGGGCGAGCTTCTGACCGAACTCCGGGTCCCGCTGGTCGGAGTAGTAGCAGATCAGCCGGTTGTCGTGCAGCAGCAGGAAAGGCTCCCACACCGGCGTCGCGCCGTTCGTCGTGTCGGGCGGTCCGCCCCGGGCCACCGTGCTCAGGAACCGCCAGGTGCGGCCGCCGTCCGTGCTGGCGTGAAGCTGGATGTTGGTGCTGGTGAAGCTGTCCAGCCAGTTGCAGGCGAAGAGCAACGCGCCCTTGGGCAAGCCCGCGAACGCCCGGGGCAGTTCGTACAGGAACGGATGAAGGGAAAGTCCGGTGGCCTCATCGCCGTTGGGCACACTGCCCTGCTTCTCCCAGGTACGGCCACCGTCGTCGCTCCGGTAGAGCGGGAAACCCGGACCGCCTCCCCCTTGAAACGTCGCGAGCAGCGTCCGCGACATCCCGGCAGGCCGCCCGGCGATAAGCCGCACGGCCCGGGCGTAGGACGCCCGTCCTCCCGGGTCCGCCACGACAACGGGCCCGAACGGAGTCTCTCCACGCACCTTGCCCGTCTCCGCGAACGCCGGCCCGGCCAGTCCCAACGTCGCCCCGGCGGCAACGCCCGCGCCTGCGCCGAGGAACATCCGACGGGAGAACCGCGAACGGCCGGCGGTCGGATCATCGGCGTGTGATGTGTGGCGATCCTGCACGATTGCCTCCAACGCCTCGCCGGACCACTTCGTCCAGATAATGAACTAAACCTGCCGTCCTGACCACTGTCAAGGACAGGAAACCGTTTCCACGGCGCGAATGGCCGAATTCACGACATGTAATTTTCTTGACGGGAACGAGCCGGGTTTCGTTCCTGCGCGGTACGCCGCAGATCCAGGAGATGCCGCGCCGGCTCGGTGACGGTGGGCCGGTCGAAGACGACGGTGGCGGGCAGGTCGATGCCCGACAACCCGGCGAGGCGGGTGCGCAGCTCGATCACGGTCAAGGAATCGAACCCGAGCTCCGGGAACGGGCGGTCGTCGTCGATCACGGCGGCGTTCGGGTGCCCCAGGACCCCCGCGACCTCCGCGCGCAGCAGCTCACGCAGCTCCGGCTCAGCCGGGTTCTCCGGCCAGCTCGCCCACGGCGCGGGCAAGCGTGCGGGCGAACGGCCGGTCGGCGGCGCCATCGACACCGTCGGGTCGAATCGGACGGGCACCAGCACCGGTTCGACCGAGCCGAGCGCGGCGTCGAACAGCGCCGGGCCCTGCTCGGCCGACAGCCCTTCCACGCCGGACGCGCGCATCCGCCGCCGGGCGGTGGCCGAGATCCGGTCGCCCAGACCGGTGCCCAGCTCCCACAGCCCCCACGCCAGCGACAGCCCGGGCAGCCCCGCCGCGCGGCGGCGGTACGCGACCGCGTCCAGCACCCGGTTCGCGGCCGCGTAGTTGGCCTGCCCGGCCTTGCCGAACACGCCGGTGACCGAGGAGAACAGGACGAAGGCCGTCGACGGCAGGTGCCGGGTCACCTCGTCGAGGACCAGCGCCGCGTCCGCCTTGGGGCGCAGCACGACGTCAAGGCGTTCCGGCGTCTGGGCCGACAGCACCCCGTCGTCGACCACGGCCGCGCTGTGCACGACCGCCGTCAACGGCGGCTCGCAGCTGCCGACCAGCCGCGTCACAGTCGCCCGGTCCGCGACGTCGGCCGCGACTATCCGCACGTCCGCGCCGAGGTCCCGTAGCGACGCGAGCAGTTCGCCGGCTCCGGGCGCCGCCGGCCCGCTGCGGCTCACCAGCAGGAGGCGCCGGGCGTCGTGCGCGGTGACGAGGTGCCGGGGCACCAGGGCGCCGAGCGCGCCCGTGCCACCGGTGATCAGCACCGTCCCGGACGGGTCGATCGGCCGCGCCGGTGCCGGGGCGGCCCGGGTGATCCGCAGGACGTGCGGCACGCCGTCGCGGACGGCGATCTGCGGCTCCGTACTGGTCCGGACCGGTTCCGTGGCCGCCGACGGCGGGACCGGAATCCATTGTGGACGGTAGAGCATCGTGTCGGGCGCCGCCATCGGCCGGGTCGTCAGCGATTCGACCACGGCCACCGGGCTCCCGGCTTCGTCGTACAGCGTGACGCGGACGGAGCCGGAGCCGAGGCGGACGCCGCGGCGCAGGACGAGCTGACCCTCGCCATCGCCGCGCGCACCGGCACCGACGCCGTCGACGACCTGGACCCGCAGGTGGTCGCGGCGGTGGTCGGCACTGTCGAAACGTCGGCCGCCGGTGATCACGGCCGCGAGCTTCCAGCCCAGGTTGATCGCGTCCTGCATCGTGGCATGGGCTTCGTCGGAGACCCACCCCGACCAGGACGAACTCCGAGACGCCACCCGGCAATGGTTCGGCGTCCCGCTCAACGCCTAGGAGGATGGCCCGGGTCTGGGCGCAGCGACCCGCTGATCAAGACGAGCTCAGCGGGTCAGGAGGTCTCGGATCGCGCCCGCGATCTCGTCCGGCGCTTCCTCGGCCATAAAGTGCCCGGCGTTCGTCAGCCGGTGGTCCAGATCCGGCGCCCACGCCTTCCACACGGCGGCGGCGTCGTAGCCCAGTTGCGCGCCCCAGTCCTGCTGGACGACCGTCACCGGCATGGCCAGCTGTGACCCGGCATCCAGGTCGGCCTGATCGTGCCGGAGGTCGATGCCGGCCGAGGCGCGGTAGTCCGCGACGATCGACGGCACCGCCGCCGCGCTCGCCCGGAGGTACTCCGCCCGCACGTCGTCCGGGATCGCGGCCGGGTCGTTGGCCCACGCGTCGAGGAACGAGCCGAAGAAGGCGTCCGCACTGGCCGCGATCATCGTCTCCGGCAAGCCCGGCGGCTGCGCCATCAGGAACAAGTGGTAACCCACCGCCGCCGAGACGCCGTGCAGCACGTTCCACATGTCCAGCGTCGGAACGACGTCGAGGATGCCGAGGTGCGAGACGGTCTCGGGGTGGTCCAAGCCTGCCCGGAAGGCGACCAGGGCGCCCCGGTCGTGCCCGACGAGGGCGAAGCGCTCGTGGCCAAGTGCGGCCGCCAGAGCCACCACGTCGGCGGCCATGGTGCGCTTGGCGTACACCTCCTCGCCGGTGGCCACCGGCTTGGCGCTGGCGCCGTAACCCCGCAGGTCGGGGCAGATCACCGTGTGCTCACCGGCGAGCCGCTCGGCGACGTGCCGCCACATCAGGTGCGTCTCGGGGAAGCCGTGCAACAGGACCACCGGGCTGCCGCTGCCGCCGACCGCGGCCGCCAGCTCGACACCGTCGGTACCGGGCAGGCGGACGTGGTCGAAACCGGGAATGGAGAGTGTCATCGAAGGTCGTCTTTCGGATCGGGAACCTGACCCGGCCGAGCCTGGGCGACGGCGATCAGCAACCGATCAGTGCGCCCGGGCGCCTCCGGCCTCCGGCCCCGATGATGGGGGCATGCGAATCGACGTGCTCGGTGCCGTGCGGGCCTCGGACGACGACGGGCGCCCGGTCAACCTCGGCGGTCCCCGCCACCGCGAGGTGCTCGCCCGCCTCGTCGCCGCCGAAGGACGGCTGGTCACCACCGACACGCTCGTCGACGACCTCTGGACCGAGCCACCGGCACGCGCGGTCGGCGCGCTGCGGACGTTCGTCGCCGCCCTGCGCCGCGCCCTGGAACCCGACCGGTCACCGCGTACCCCGCCGCGGGTGATCGTCACCGAAGGCCCCGGATACGCGCTGCGCCTGCCCCGCGAAAACGTGGACGTCCACCGGTTCGAGGACGCGCTCACCCGGACCCGCCACTCCCCCGGCGCGGTGACCGAACTCAGCGCGGCGCTCGCGGCCTGGCGCGGCCCCGCCTACGCGGACGTGCCGGATTCGCCGTGGGCGCAACGCGAACGCAGCCGGCTGGAGGAACTGCGGCTGGCGGCGCTGGAACTACGCGCCCGCATCCTCCTCGACGCCGGAGAAGGCGCCGACCTCGTCGCCGAACTCGGCGCGCACGTCACCGAACATCCGTGGCGCGAACCGGCCTGGGGACTGCTGGCCCGCGCGCTGCACCACGCGGGCCGCCAGGCCGACGCGCTGTCGACCCTTCGCCGCGCCCGCGCGATGCTCGCGGGCCAGCTCGGCCTCGATCCCGGACCTGACCTGCAACGTCTGGAGGCAGACATCCTGACCGGGCCCGCTCCAGGCCCGCCGAACGCGTGGACCGGCCCGGGTGTCCGGCTCGGCCCACGCACCACCGTGGACCTCGCCCGCACGCTCGCGCTGGCCGGCGGCGACGCGCTCATCCACTCGCGGCGCGACCGCCTCGCCGCGATCCACGCCGCCGAACGCACCGGGGACCTGCACCTGACCGCCCGGATCATCGGCGCCTACGACGTTCCCGCCATCTGGAGCCGCGCCGACGACCCCGAACAGTCCCGGGCGGTCGTCACCGCCGCCGAACGCACGCTCACCCGGCTCGGACCCGACGCGCCCGCCGACCTCCGGGCGCGTCTGCTGGCCACGATCGCTGTCGAAAGCCGCACCGCCGACCTGGCCGCAGGCGTGCTGAGCCGCGCCCGGCAGGCCGCGCACCAAGCCGAGGCGCTGGCCCGGGAGCTGGGCGATCCGGCGTTGCTGGCGTTCGCGCTCAACGGCGTGTTCCTGCAGTCCTTCGCCCGCCCCGGCCTCGCGGCGGTACGCGACGGGATCGGTGCCGAGATCCTCGACGTGGCGACCAGGAACGGCCTGCCGAACTTCGCTGTCCTCGGCCGGCTCGTCCGCCTGCAATCCGCTTCGGCCCTCGGTGATCTGGACACCGCGGCCGCGCACGCGACGGCGGCCGATCATCTCGCCGCCACCACCGAGGCTCCTCTCGTCGGCGTCCTCACCGCCTGGTTCCGGGCCCGGGTCACGGCGACCCGCAGCACCGAGCCCGCCGGACCGGCCGCGGCTGCGGCCGCGGCTCAGTACCGTGCCGCGGAGGAGGCCCTTCGCACCGCCGGGATGCCCGGCCTGCACCGTGGCCTGTTCCCGCTCGCCCTACTGGGACTGCGTCTGCTGCACGACCGTCCCACGCCCACCGACCGGCACCTGGACTGGGGGCCGTATCTGCCCTGGGCATGGCCCCACGTGCTGCTGGGCCAAGGCCGTGCCGAGGAGGCCCGCACCGCCCTGGCCGCGGCGCCGGAGCCACCTCCCGACCACATGCAGGAAGCGATGTGGTGCCTGACCGCCCACGCCGCAGTCCGCCTCGACGAACCCGAAGCCGCGGCGCGGGCCGCGGCGGCCCTGCGGGACGCTCAGGCGGAAGACGCCGGCGCCGGCAGTGGAATGCTGACCCTGGGCCCGGTGGCCCGGTACCTGGCGGACGCGGAGTCCCTCGCTGCTCAGCGCACCGACTGGGGGAACCGCAGCACGAGGTCCGGGTCGTAGCGGCGCGCCACGGCACGCAGCCGGCGCAGGTTGTGCCGGTAGGACGTCTGGGCCCAGTCTTGCTGCAGAGGGTCCAGGTAGTTGATGTACGTGCCGGTGCCGACCAGGCGCGCCAACGCCTTCTGCGCCTGGTCCACCTCACGGGTGACCTGGTCGGGCGGCAGGGTGCCGACGGAGCCGAAGACTTCGATGGACGTCGGTGCGCCGCGGTGCGGATAGGCCGTGTCCGTCGGCGTCTGCCGGTCGATCGCTCCACCGAGCGCGCCCAGGATCAACAGCGCGCTGTCCATGCCGCGCACCGTGTCCGCCACCGTCTGCGGGTCGTGCCACCTGTCCACGATCCGTGACGAAGCGCGGAATGCGTTGCGGGCCGGCTGACCACCGGTCATGATCGCCGTCGCGGTCGGGTAGTCGACCTCGGCGTGTTCGATCGGTGCGTCCACGCCGGTCGCGTCGAGCAGGCGGGCGAGTTCCGCGAGCACCACGCCCTCGCGTCCGACGCCGCAGCCGAGCACGTCCACCGCGCCGTTCGGTGTGGCCACGCAGAAGGTCGACACCTCATCGGGCAGCGCCACGCTCCACGGCTGCCATCCGCCGAGGACGTCTGCCGCCGACCCGGCCGGGAACCGGACGCGGAACACGGTCAGCACCTCGGGCATCGGCGCGGTGGCGAACTCGAACGAGGTGACCACTCCGAAGTTGCCGCCGCCACCGCCGCGCAACGCCCAGAACAGTTCGGACTCGCGGTCTTCCGACGCGGTGACCACCCGGCTGGCCACCGTGACCATCCTGGCGGCACGCAGCCTGTCGCAGACGAGGCCGTACGTGCGCTGCGTCCAGCCGAGTCCGCCGCCGAGAGTGAACCCGGCGATGCCGACGGACTGGCAGTTGCCCAGCGGCAGGCACCGACCGGCGGCGGTGAGCGCCGAGTAGACCTGGCCAAGGCGCGCACCCGCACCGACCACGGCAGTGCCGTCGGACCGCACCTCGACCGCGGACATCCGCGAAAGGTCGACCACCAAGCCGTTGTGCGGTGTGGACTAGGCGGCGTAGCTGTGCCCACCGCCACGCGCAGCCACGCGGACGCGAGACAGGCGTGCTTCCTCCAGGCAGCGCTGCACGTCATGTGGCCGCACGCACCGGGCGATCGCGGCAGGCCGATGGTGGTCGAACAGCGAGTTGAACGGCAGCCGTGCGGTGTCATAGCCGTCATCACCGGGCACCAGGAGTTCGCCGTCCAGGCGAGCGCGCAACCGCTCCCACCGCGATGGGAGCGCGTCCGCGATCCCCTCCCCGCCCACACCCATCGCACCTGAGGCCACCGCCGCGCCCGCCCACCGCAAGACGCCTCGCCGCGAAATCGCCACATCGTCTCCGTTCCTCGGTTCTGTGCGCCATTCCAACAAGGCGTTCAGTCAAGGCCAATCCGCGGTTCGGTGCTGTAACTTTCGTATCCGGCACCGGAACCCCGCTGTTCGCGGACGTCGGCGGAATGCGCTCTTGTGAGCGTGAACATCGAATGCCAGACTGGCTTCCGCCTGCGCCGCTGACGGAAGTCGCTGCGTCACAGCCCCGTCGGCGAACAACCGGAACGTCGTACGCACCGAGGAGTGAGATCAGGGTGACCGCAACACGACTTCCCCGCCCTCGCAGGGCGGCCACGCTGTTGGCGGCAGGCGTGCTGCTGTCCGCGATCACGACGGTGCTGCCTACGTCGTCGGCGGAGGCGTTGGAGAACGGTGTGGCGCGCACGCCGCCGATGGGGTGGAACTCCTGGAACACGTTCGGCTGCAACATCAACGAGACGTTGATCAGGCAGATGGCCGATACGATGGTCAACTCCGGCATGCGTGCCGCGGGCTACGAGTACGTCGTGGTGGACGACTGCTGGATGAACCCGAACCGGGACTCCGCGGGCAACCTCCAAGGCGACCCGAGCCGGTTCCCCAGCGGCATGAAGGCGCTCGGCGACTACATCCACGGCAAGGGCCTCAAGTTCGGGATCTACCAGGCGCCGTTGGCCGAGACGTGCGCCCAGTACTTCAACTCCTACGCCGGTTCGACCGGGGCGCTGGGCCACGAGGAGCAGGACGCACGCCAGTTCGCGGCCTGGGGCGTGGACTACCTCAAGTACGACTGGTGCTCGCCCAGCGGCACGATCGACGACCAGGTGCGCACCTTCGCCAAGATGCGCGACGCGCTGCGCGCCGCCGGCCGCCCGATCGTCTACAGCATCAACTCCAACAGCATCCACGACAAGACCGGACCCCGCCGCAATTGGGGCGACGTGGCGAACATGTGGCGCACCACCGAGGACATCACCAACAAGTGGGACACCGGGCAGACCAACGGCTACCCGATGGGCATCCAGAACATCGTCAACGTCACCGTGCCCCTGGCGTCCTACGCCAAGCCCGGCGGGTTCAACGACCCGGACATGATGGAAGTCGGGCGCGGCGGCATGAACGACACCGAGATGCGCAGCCACTTCGCTCTGTGGGCCGTCATGGCCTCGCCCCTCATCGCGGGCAACGACCTGCGCAACATGGACGCCGCCACGTCGACCATCCTGAAGAACGCGAACCTCATCGCCATCAACCAGGACAGCCTCGGCCTGCAGGCCAGGCAGATCTCCAACGACGGCACCCGGCGCGTCCTGGCCAAGCAGCTGGCCAACGGCAACGTCGCGGTCGCCCTGTTCAACCAGGGCGGCGGCACGACCACCGTCTCGACCACGGCGAGCGCGATCGGCCTGTCGGGCAGCTCGTTCACGCTGCGCGACGCCTGGACCAACGGCACGACCACCACGTCCGGCGCCATCTCGGCCGGCGTCCCGGCGCACGGCACCGCGGTGTACGTCGTCAGCGGTGGCGGGGGCCCCGCGCCCACGTCGTTCTCCTTGGTGAGCCAGAACTCCGGCCGCTGCCTGGACATCGCCGGCAGCACGCCGACCAACGGCGCCCTGGCACAGATCTGGGACTGCAACAGCCAGACCAACCAGCGCTTCACCACGACCGCGGCCGGCGAGCTGCGCGCCTACGACGGCGCGAAGTGCCTGGACGTCTCCAACCAGGCCACGGCCAACGGCACCGCCGTGACGGTGTGGGACTGCAACGGCCAGGGCAACCAGCAATTCCGCGTCAACTCCGACGGCAGCGTGACGGCGGTGGCGTCGGGCAGGTGCCTGGACGTCAACGGCGGCGCCACCGCCAACGGGACGAAGGTCATCATCTGGGACTGCCACGGCGGCACCAACCAGAGGTGGACCCGCAGCTGATCCCCCGGACCGGCTTCCGCGCCGCGGTCAGCGGCCGGGAACCGCCCGGGCACGGCCGATCAATCCGGGTGTCACGGTCGCGCATCAGTCGGGATAGGCGGTGATGCCGGCAAAGGGACGGTCGGACCCGCGTCCTGTCCATCGGTCGGGGCGAGCCGGCGCCGATATTCGACAGAGGAGGAGCCGGCTTCCTCGACCACGGGTATCAAAGACGACGCTCGAGCAGCATCATCGGAATGAGCCGGTCCGTCCGTGCCTCGTAGTCGTCGAACTCAGGACTCACCTGTTTCTGCTTCTCCCGAGACTTCTCGACGTTCCTCGCCGGCGCCAGCACCAGGGCGGCCGAGCCCGAGACCGAGAGTGCTGTGCCGCGCCGGAGGCCGCCCGGCACGAGCTTGGCCAGCGCCGGCGCCACCGGCAGGGACCCGGCGGACGCCGACGCATCGAGGTTCGGCTCGCCGAGCTGGGCAGCCGTGCGGACGCCGGGGATCGCCGCGAGCCCGGCGACTGCTTCCGGCACCGCCACCATGCACCTCCAGCACCACGAACACGCACCGGAGACGCCCACGAGGGAAAGCCGCGAGCGAACCCGAACTCAGTCGGGTGGCCCGGGGGAATCTCACCCCCGGGCTCCCACGGATTCCCGGCGTGACAATCTCTCGTCACCGGGCTCTTGTCATCTTGATCGTTGAGCAGGCGGGACAGCCGCGACCCATGCCCAGTGCGCAAACATCCGGGGATGTCGTACGACGATCCCCCGCCAGCACCGGACCGCGGATTTCATGCCCCGCAAGCGTTTGTATTTCTTTCGGATCCACCGCACCAAGTAGGTGTTGATGCGGGTAAGGAGCCGATGCAGTGCGGAGCGGTAGTAAGCCCCGTAGTACTGCATACATCCCCGCACGACAGGATTGACCCACCGTGCGAGCTGAGCGAAAGTCAGGGTCGTGCGCGTGTGCAGCCGCTAGGACCGCACGTGCGAACTCAACCTTTTCAGGGCGGCCTTCCTGGCCGCGGGCAAGAATGCACTGAACCGCCTGCCTTGACGATCCTTGGCGCAGCGTTGACGGAAGGTGAACACCAGGAAGGTGAAGGCGGTGTGGTCATGAACACCACGCCGCTTACCGTCCTGACAGTACACGATCCTCGTCTTGCCGGGATGCAACCGCAACCCGACCTGTTCCATCCGGACGCCGATCGCCCGGGCTACGTGCTCGGCCTGAGCCTCACTCGTGCAGTGCACGACCGCGTCGTCGACGTAGCGCTCGAACGGGATGGCCGGGAACGTCCGCGCCATCCACGCATCGAACGCGTAGTGCAGGAACAGATTCGCCAGCACCGGGGAGACCGCCGACCCCTGCGGGGTGCCCCGTTCCCGGGACTGGACCTCCCCGTTCGAGGTCTGGACCGGCGCCTGCAGCCACCGCGTGACATACAGCACCACCCACCGCTGGTCGGTGTGCGACTCCACCGCCTTGACGACCAGGTCCCACGGGACGCTGTCGAAGAACTTCTCGATGTCCAGATCGATCACCCAGTCGCTCTGCGCCACCCGATCAGCCACGGTCGGCACGCCCAGCACCCGAGTACCGGCGCCGTGTGCCTTCGGAATCTCCACCGCCAGCACCGGCGGCAGCAAGTAGCTCCCCGAGGACATCCGGTTTCAGATCTTGTACAGGTTGCCCCGTAAATCTTTCTCGAAGTCCTCGATCGAGCAACCGTCCACTCCCGGCGCACCCTTGTTGGCGCTGACCCGTTCCCAGACTTCCTTCACTTCCCACTTCGAAATATCGAACGGCTTGCCCCACGATTCAGCTCGCCCAACGCGACTCCTCCCGGGAACCCGGACCTCGACCACCCGCCATCAAGACCGCGTCTCCTCACAGGGCTGGCAACGCGACATGGCCGATGAACTGGTCACGAGCCACGGCCAGGGTCGTCGCCGCCTACTTCGACGCCGGCACCTCACGCCGCGTCCCATGGCGACAGCGAACGCAGGCTGCCCAGCTCATGACCGAAATCTCCAGTCCGGAGTCCGTGATCGATACGATCGTGGTCGGTGAATACGAACGCGCCTTCACCGGCACCCAGTTCGCCACCCTCTACACCCTGGTGCAACCGCCACGGTATTCAGCTCTGGCTCCCCGAGACAGGCGGACCGGTCGATCTCGGCAACCGGGACCATCGAGCACTGCTGTCGCTGCTGGCCACCCAGTCCCAGCGCGAAGTGCTCCGCGCTCGCCACCGCGTCCTGGCGGCGATGCACAACCCAGGCCACCCAGCAAGGCCGCTACCTCGGCGGCCGACCACCCTACGGCTACCAGCTCGTCGACGCCGGCCCACACCCCAACGCCGCCGATGCCCGCTGGGGACGGCGGCTGCAACGGCTCGCTCCTGACCCGCGCGCCGCGCCGCACGTCACCTGGATGTTCCGCCAGCGTCTCGCCGGGCACAGCGTCGCCAGCATCGCCCGGCACCTCAACGAACGCGGCATCCCATGCCCGTCCAGCGCCGACCCGGACCGCAACCGACACCGCACCCGCGCCTGGACGCTGCGCACGGTCGCCGTGATCCTCGCAAACCCGCGCTACACCGGCCGCCAGACCTGGAACCGCCGCGCCACGGGCTCCGAGGCCCCAGCGTCAACACCGGCGCTGTCCGCGAAGGCTGCGCATCCGGCGCTCATCACGGAGCAGGACTTCGTCGCCGCGCAGCAGATCCGGGCCGCTCGCCCTGCTAGCGATGGTCGGCCTCGCCGGTTCGCGCTGGCCGGCTTGATCCACTGCGGTGTTTGCGACCGGCGGCTGGACTCGCACTGGAACCACGGGCGACCGACGTACCGCTGCCGTCACGGCCACACCGGCACTCAACGCGCGGACCAGCCTCAGCTGAAGACGCTCTACATCCGCGAGGACCACCTCGTCGACGAGATCCATATCCGGCTCGGCATTCAAGACGGTGACGTCCACGCCAGGTTGAAGTCTGCCCGGGCACTGAGCAGTCGCGTCGCGATAGCACTGCGCGATTCGGGACAGAACGTAGTCTGCGACAGCGACGGATGGCGACTGAAAGAGATCGACTCAAGCTGAACTACGATGACCCGGCTTTAAGATCGCGTTACGCGATCCGTGGGGTAATACTGTGTCCGAGACTTGAACCCCCATACGTGGGATATCTCCCGTGTTGGAGGAGATCATGAGATGATGGTAGCGCAGAGTCACGACTCTTGCACATGCCCCACCGGACGGGGGCCGTCTCACCGGTAGCGCCCTTATTCGCCGGGTGCCGCGGCGCCAGTTGGCTCGTTGGTCGCGGCGTTCGGGGATGTGGCGTCAGCGCAGGTAGGTGCGGATGGCGCGGCTGGAGTAGCCCTTGTCCGCCATGCCCTGACTCGGCCGCCTCGCCGGTCGCCTCGGGGCCGGGGCGGCGGAATTCGAATCCCGGCCATGACCGTGGCGAACTGGGTGGAGTCGTTGACGTTTCCTCCAGTCAGCGCTACCGACAGCGGCCGCCCCTGGCCGTCGGACGCCAGGTGGATCCTGGTAGTGAGTCCGCCGCGGGACCGGCTAAGGGGCACGATCACCTGGCTCACTCTGGGCGAGATTGTCATGATCCCCGTTCACCCCAAACGGCCAGCGCTGCCGCCGTGTCATCCAGACAGCCTTGACCGTAGATGTTGCGACCTCGCTGGCCGCGGGCGGCCAGCACTGCATGCAGGCGCTCGAACCGGTCGCGGACCGCACACGTGCTCAGCACCGACGGAGCACGGCCTTCCCCCTGCAACACCGAAACGCGTGCGCCGGCTTGGTCAGGATCGCGGGCCCGAGGTAGCGGGCGACGTTGTACAGCGACCGGCCTTCGCGGTAGCGGGCGAAGGTCGGCAGGCCGAGTTCGTCGAGCAGTGCCAGCAGCGCGGTCTGGCCGGGCGCCGCCCACTGCCCGCCCATTTCGAAGTCCGCATAGCGTGCCACCCGGTCAGCAACCTCCCGCTGCCCCGGTCACGCCGGCTCCCACATCATGCAGGCCGCTCACGCTCCGATCCAGGACATCACGTGCTTGATGCGGGTGTAGTCCTCGAGCCCGTACATCGACAGGTCCTTACCGTAGCCGGAGTGCTTGAACCCGCCGTGGGGCATCTCCGACAGGTACGGGAGGTGGGTGTTGATCCACACCGCGCCGAAGTCCAGTTCCTTGGACAGGCGCATGGCGCGGCCGTGGTCGCGGGTCCACACGCTGGCGGCGAGGCCGTAGCGGCAGTCGTTGGCCAGCTGCAGAGCATGGCTCTCGTCGGTGAAGCGCTGGACGGTGATCACAGGGCCGAACACTTCATCCTGCACCAAGGCGTCGTCCTGGCGGAGATCGGCCAGCACCGTGGGTGCGTAGAAGTAGCCTCGCTCGCCGACGGTATGCCCGCCGGTCACGAGCCGGGCGTGGGCGGGCCGCTCGTCGACCATCCGCGCGACGCGGGCGAGGTGGTCGGCGTTGTTCAACGGGCCGTAGGCGGCGGTGTCGTCGTCGGGACCGCCGGTCACCGTCGCCCGCGCCTGGGCGGCCAGCGCGTCCAGGAACGCGTCATGGATGTGCTCGCTCACCAGCACGCGGGTCGCCGCGGTGCAGTCCTGCCCGGCGTTGAAGAACCCCGCACCGGCGATTCCGGCGGCGGCCTTCTCGATGTCGACGTCGTCGAAGACGAGCACCGGGGCCTTGCCGCCCAGTTCCAGGTGGACCCGTTTGACGTCGGTGGCGGCCGATCCGGCCACTTCGATGCCGGCCCGCACGGATCCGGTGATCGCCACCATCTCGGGACGCGGATGCGCCACGAGCACGCGGCCGGTGTCCCGGTCGCCGCAGACGACGTTGAGGACGCCGGGCGGCAGGAACTCCTGGCACAGCTGCGCGAGCATGGTCGAGGTCGCCGGTGTGGTGTCGCTGGGCTTGAGGACGACCGTGTTGCCGGCCGCGAGCGCGGGCGCGATCTTCCAGACCATCATCGGCAGCGGGTAGTTCCACGGCGTCACCTGGCCGACGACGCCGATCGGTTCGCGCCGGACGAACGAGGTGTGGCCGGCCAAGTACTCGCCGGCGGACTTCCCTTCGAGCAGGCGCGCGGCGCCGGCGAAAAAGCGGAAGTGGTCGGTCGTCGGGGGCATTTCCTCCGACAACGTCACGTGCCGCGGTTTGCCGGTGTCGCGGCATTCGGCGTCGACGAACTCCTTCGTCCGCGCGTCCAGGGCGTCGGCGATGCGCAGCAGGGCCTGTGACCGCTCTTGCGGCGTGGTCCGGCCCCACTGCTCGAACGCGCGTCCGGCGGCCGCATAGGCCCGGTCGAGGTCGGCCCGGCCGGACAGCGCGGCCTGGGCGTAGACCTCACCGGTGGCCGGCTCGACGACGTCGTAGGTCCGGCCGTCGGCGGCGTCGACGACCCGGCCGTCGATCACGTTGCGGAACAGCATGGTTCATCCTCCGGTCGGATCAGGTAAAGCTTGCGGAGCCGTTCGGTGATCCGCCACGTCGTACGGTCCCCGGCACAGAGCCGGACCACCGTCCCCGGCCGCAGGCGCAGGACACTGCTGTCGGCGAACTCGACCGTCCCGGTGCCGGACAACACGAGGAACACCTCGTCGGCTTCGGTGTCGGCATCGATACCCGGCCCGGCTTCCCACAGCCCGATTTCGGTGTGCCCGAGTTTCGTGAGCCCGGCGGAAGCGGTCGCCAGCTCCGCGGACGCGCCGTCAGGTGCGAGTTCGACGGCACCCAGGTCGGCGCTGATCAGCCGGGCCGCCGCCAGCGCGGAGATCCCGCTTCTCAGTGGGGATTCCGTCATGCCGGCGGAAGTACGGTGAGCCGCTTGTCGGAGGACAGCCGGACCAGGACGGCGTCCGCGGGCACCGACTCCGCTGTGACCCGTTCGAACAGGACTGTCATCCAGATTCCTTTCGTTGCGAAGGTCAGCTGTCGAAGCCGAGGCCGAAGGTGTCCATCGCCCGCAACCACAGGTTCCGCTTGCCGGACTCGCGGTCGGCGCGGGCCATGGACCGCCGGGTCAGCTCGACCCCGAGCCAGCGCAGCGGTTCGGGCGGGAACGGCAGGGGTTTGGTGCGCACCATGGCCAGCTCGGTGCGCTCGGTGCGGACGCCGTCGAGGTGGTCGAGCATGATCTGGGCGGCGAACCGGGTGGCGGTGACGCCGAGGCCGGTGAAGCCCAGCGCGTAGGCGACCCGGCCACTGGACGCCGTGCCGTAGAACGCCGTGAACCGGCTGGAAGCGTCGATCACGCCGCCCCAGCTGTGGGTGAAGCGGAGGCCGTCGAGCTGGGGGAACGTGTGGAAGAAGTTCTCGGCCAGCACCCGGAACGTGGCCGGCCGCTGGTCCAGTTCGGCGTACTGCTTCGCGCCGTAGTGGTAGACGGCGTCGTAGCCGCCCCACAGGATCCGGTTGTCCGCGGTGAGCCGGTAGTAGTGAAATTGGTTGGCGCTGTCGGACATCCCGTACCGGTGTCGCCAGCCCACCGAATCCAGTTGCGCCGCGGTGAGCGGCTCGGTGACCAGGACGTAGTCGTAGACGGGGATGACGAACGGCCGGATCCGGCGTACCAGTGAAGGGAAGGCGTTGGTCGCCAGCGCCACCTTGCCGGCCACGACCCGGCCGTACCCGGTGGACACCACCATGCGGGACCCGCGCGTGCTCATGCCGGTCGCGACCGTGCGCTCGAAGAGGCGCACGCCGAGCCGGACACAAACCTCCCTCAGGCCCCAGGCCAGCCGGGCCGGGTTCACCAGCGCCGTACCGCGACGGTCCAGCACGCCCGCGAGGTAGGTCGGCGAGTTCACCTCGCTCCGCAGCTCATCGGTGCCCAGGAACTCGTACTTCGTCCCGACGCTGTTCGCGCGCCGGGTTCCCTCCCGCAGCTCGGCGACCTCGTGCGGGCGGGTCGCGACGGCGATCCCGCCGACGCGCTCCCAGTCGCATTCGACCCCGTACCGCCGCAGGGTGTCTTCGATGGCGTCGAGATTTTCCATGCCGAGCCGCTCCAGCTGGGCCAGCTCGTCGGGCCACCGCGAGAATCCGTTGCCGAAGCCGTGGGTCAGGCTCGCCTCGCAGAACCCGCCGTTGCGCCCCGACGCCGCCCAACCGACTTCCCGGCCTTCGAGCAGCACGACGTCGAGTTCGGGACGGCGTTCCTTGGCCAGCAGCGCCGTCCACAGCCCGCAGAACCCGCCCCCGACGACCACCAGGTCGCACGTCTCCTCCCCCGCCAGCGCCGGGAACGGCGCCGGCCGCGCCGGGTCGTCGAGCCAGAAGGGCACCGGTTCCGCGTCGACCAGCGAGCGCACAGGATCAGCGGTGGGAACACTCATAACGGCGAAAGCCCGTCGGGGTAGGTTGCAGCCGGAAGAAGGTGGAGGTCCGAACCGATGCCGCCGTTGTGGATCTTTCCGTCCTCGATCTCCAGGAACTTTCCGGTCGAGCGTGACCGGGTGAGGTCGAGGAGGATCACCGACGCGCACGGGATCATCCGTTCGCGGAAGGCGAAGACGTAGAGGTTCTCGGCGAAACGCCAGTAAGTGGCCTCGTCACAGTCCGCCTTGCCCGGCTCGTCGCCCCGGATGCACTGCCAGGCGCAGAGCCGCGAGTTGAGGTAGACGTGTTCGTAGACCAGTTCCGGGCTGTAGACGGTCACGAGACGCCGGCCCAGCAGGTCGCGGGTCTCCGCGGGTGACTGCTCGACGTCGACGCCCGCGAGCGTGCCGGCCGCGAAGGTCTGGGTGATCCGGGGCTTCCCGGGAACCGCGTGGTCGTTCACCGTAGTCAGCACCGACATCGCCCGCCCGGACGTCCGGTCGACGATCAGGGTCAACGCCTCGCGCTCGCTGTGGCTGCGCCGCCAGACGTCGATGAAGAAGATGTCCGGCGCGACCTCGACGGCGTCGTAGGGGTCGGCTCCGCTTCTGCCGTCGTGGTGGCTCCAGCCCGCGATTCCGTCCGCGAACCCCAGCGTGACGATCTCGCCATCGAGTTCGAGGGACATCGCCCAGCCTTCGAGAGCGGATGTCTGCGGCAACATCGGCATCACCCCGCGCATTCCGGTCCACAGTGGACGACTTCGCCGTCGACCACGGTCAGGACCACCGGGTTGTGGACGAGATCGTCGGGCGCGACCTCCACTGGATCCTCGGCAAGGACCGTGATGTCGGCCAGGTTGCCCGGCTTCAGGGCGCCCAGCCGGTCCGCGTCCCCCGTCGCGAGGGCCGGCTGGACCGTGTACCCGCGAAGCGCGGTGAGAGCGTCGATGCCCTGATCGTCGTAGGGAGCGCGGTCGGTGTCGCCGGGTGGGCGGCGCAGCTGGGCGGCGGCCATTCCTTCCCGCCAGTCGTAGCCGGCGACCGGCCAGTCGGAACCGAGTGTGACGACGGCGCCGCTTTCACCGAGCGCCCGGATCGGGAAGGCGCGGTCACACCGCTGCGGCCCGAGCCGCCGGGACCAGTTGTCCGAGCGGTCCGGCGCCAGCCCCATCATGTGCTGGGCCTGCATCGAGGCGACGACCTGTTCGGCGGCGAAGCGCGGGAGGTCTTCGGGGCGCAGCGTCTCGATGTGTTCGATGCGGTGGCGGACACCGGGGGCGGCTCCGGCTGCCCGGTAGGCGTTGAGTGCCTCGTGGACCGCGCGGTCGCCGGTGGCGTGGGTGGCGATCTGGAACCCGCGTGCGGCGAAGAACTCGACCGCGCGGAAGTACCGGCCGATGTCGGACCAGAACGGGTGCAGTCCCCCGCCTTCGCTGTCGGGTTCGAACAGCCAGCCGGTGCCGGAGTCGATGACGCCGTCGATGAAGAGTTTGACGACCCCGGTGCGCCAGCGTTCGCCGGCTTCCCCGCGATGCTGTGCGTAGGACTCCCACACCTCCTGGGACATCTCGGGTTGCACCCAGTAGGGCATGACCAGCCGCATGCTCAGGTCGCCGCTGGCCTCGAGTTCGCGCAGGAGGTCGAGGGTCGCCACGCGCCCGTCCATGCCGTGGGCGCCCGTGATGCCTGCCGCCGCGAACCGCTTCAGCTGCTCGGCGCACAGCCGGTAGCGTTCCGCCGCACTGAGCGGCGGGATCGCGTCGCGCACCAGCCGGATCGCCCCCATTTCGCGCAGCTCGCCCGTCGGCGTGCCGGTGTGGTCGACGACGACTTCGGCGTGCTCGCCGAACCGCCGGGCGCCGTCGACCCCGGCCAGCTCCAGGGCCCGCGGCGTCGCGAGCTCGGTGTGGAAGTCGACGAAGGTCAGCAGGGCCGGGCCACCACCGGCGGCTCCGGCGATCAGTTCGCCGCTGATGCCGGTGTGCGCGAAGACGTCGTAGTCCAGGCCGTAGCCGAGGACCCACTGGTCCGGCTCGCACTGCGCGTGTTCCGCGGCCACCAGCCGGCGGACCTCGTCGAGCGTGCGGGCCTGCGTCAGGTCGGCGCCGCGGGCCTTGAGCGCGCCCTGGAAAGGGTGGAGGTGGCTGTCGACGATGCCGGGCACGGCCGTGGCGCCGCGGAGATCGAGGACCTGCGTGGTGCCGTCGGCCTCAGCGCGGACATCGGAGTCGTCGCCGACCACGACGATCCGCCCGTCGGCGACGCCGAGGGCGCTCGCCCACGGCCGGGCGGGGTCGAGGGTGCGCACGCGCCCGTTGACCAGTGCAAGGTCGAGCCGGCGGCTCATGCTGATGCTCCTTCGGTAGTGACGCGCCCGGCGCGCGTCGGCTTCCAGCCCGGCCGCGGGACGCTGGCCCGCAGGAGCTGGGTGTAGGGCTGCCGGGGGTGGGTGAGCACGTCGGCGGTCCGGCCGCGTTCGACGACCCGCCCGCGGTGCATGACGATCGTTTCGTCGGTGATCTGCCGGACGACGCCGAGGTCGTGGCTGATCAGCAGATAGGACACCCCGGTTCGCTCGCGGATGTCGGCGAGCAGGTTCAGCACCTGGGCCTGGATGGACACGTCCAGGGCGGCCACGGACTCATCGAGGATGACGACCTCCGGCTCGGCGGCCAGCGCACGGGCGATCGCGACGCGCTGCCGCTGGCCACCCGAGAGGGCGTTCGGGTGGGCGCGCAGCTGGCGGGCGTCGAGCCCGACCAGGTCGCCGAGTTCCGCGATGCGGGCCCGGCGCTGCTCTTTGCCCGTCGACCGCCCGTGCAGGCGCAGCACTTCGTCGAGTGCCTGCTCGGCGCTGTGGCGGGGATCCAGCGACGAGTAGGGGTCCTGGAAGACGATCTGGACCTCCCGCCCGCGTTGCCGGCGTTCCTTGGCCGAGCGGGCCGGCTTGCTGCGGTCCCGGCCGCACGCGGTGATCGTGCCCGCGGTCGGGGCGCACAGGCCGACGATCATGTTGGCCACCGTGCTCTTGCCCGAGCCCGACTCGCCGACGATCGCCAGCGAACCACCGCGGGGCACTTTGAAGTCGACGCCGTCCACGGCGACGACGTCGCCGAACTCCCGGCGCAGGCCGGCGACCTGCAGTACCGCCTCAGCCATGGAAGGCCACCTCCTCCTTCAGCCGGCCACGCAGTTCCCCGGCGCGGAGGCAGCGGACCAGGCCGCCGTCGACGTCTTCGAGCGGCGGGCGCGCGGCTCGGCACGCATCGACGACGTAGGAGCAGCGGGGCGCGAACGCGCAGCCGTCGGGTGCTTCGAACGCGCTCAGCGGCCGTCCGGGGATCGCGGCCAGCCGGGGCACGGTCTCATCGATCACGGGCCGGGCCGACACGAGCGAGGCGGAGTACGGGTGCAGCGGATCGTCGTGGAGTTTGGCGCTTTCGCGGGTTTCGAGGATCTGCCCGGCGTACATCACCGCGGTCCGGTCGCAGACCGCGCCGGCGAGGTCGAGGTCGTGGGTGATGAACAGCAACGCCAACCCGCGCTCGCGACGCAGCTCGTCGAGGATCGCCATCACTTCGGCCTGGGTCGTGACGTCCAGCGCGGTGGTGGGTTCGTCCGCGAACACCAGGCGCGGCTCGGTGAGCAGCATCGCGGCGATCATCACGCGCTGCAGCAGGCCGCCGGAGAGCTCGTGGGGGTACTGGTCGAGGCGGCGCTCCCCGTCCGGGATGCCGACGTCGGCCAGCGCGGTGATGGCCCGCCGGGCCGCCGAGTGCTTGTCGACGCCGCCCAGTGTCCGCAGCGCTTCGGTCAGGAAGTCTCCGATGCGGCGCACCGGGTTGATGTGCGCCCGGGGGTCCTGGAAGATCATCGCGACGTCGCCGCGGAAGCTGCGCAGCCGGCTGTCCGTCAGGCTCGACACGTCGGTCCCGTCGAACCGGACCGCCCCGTCGGTAGTCGAGCCCGGCGGCAGGAGCCGGGCCATGGCGCGGGCGGTCATCGACTTGCCCGATCCCGATTCGCCGACGAGGCCCACGGCCTCGCCCGCGCCGATCGAGAGGGACACGCCGTGCAGTACCCGGCGCAGCTCGCCGTCCACCGGCACGTCGACGGCCAGGTCCTCGACTTCCAGTACGGGTGTGGTCATCGTTCCTCGCTGTTCTGTGCCAGGTGCTCGCCCAGGAGGTTGACCGCCACGACGACCACGACGATGCCGAGACCGGCCGTCAGCGATTCGGCCGGGTAGCCCTGCAGGACGCCGGGCTGGCCGGTGGAGACCATCACGCCCCAGTCGGCGGTCGGCGGCTGCACCCCGAGGCCGAGGAACGAGATGGCGGCGAAGTCGACCATCGCGTAGCCGAACAGCAGCGTGCCTTGGGCGACCATCATCGGCAGCACGTTCGGCAGCAGGTGGCGCACGCAGATCGCGACCGCGGACAGGCCCTGCACCTCACAGGCGGAGATGTAGGCCCGGGCCTTCTCCCGCAACGCCGCGGCGCGAAGGACGCGAGTGATGTAGGGGGTGTAGGCGATGGCCAGGACGACCGTCGGGGCCGTCAGGCCGGGCCCGAAGACCGCGGCCGCGAGCAGCGCCAGCAGGATTCCGGGGAAGGCGAAGAGGATGTCGGTCACCGTCGAGATGGCCGAGTCGATCCAGCGGCCCGCCCACGCCGACACGACGGCGAGGGTCGAACCGGCCAGCATCGCGATGACGACGACCAGGAACGGCCCGGCCATCGCCGTCCGGGCCCCGGTGAACAGGCGGCTCAGCAGATCCCGGCCCTGGCTGTCGAAGCCTAGCGGGTGCCCGGAGACCGGGCCGACGAAGGCGTAGTTCAGGTCGGCGGCGTCCGGGTCGCCCGGCGCCAGCAGCGGCCCGAAGATCGCCAGGAGCACCGCGAGACCGACGACGACGGCACACGCGGTGAACACGGCCTTCCTGCCCGCGATGCGCCGCCGCCGGGTGCGGGCGCGGTCGAGGAGCGCGGTGGAAACGGTCATGAGGCGCGGCTCCCTGCTTTCACCCGCGGGTCGAGCACGGCGTACAGCACGTCCACCAGCGCGTTGGCCACCACGAACGCGGTGACGAAGACCAGCGCGACCCCCTGCACGACGGCGAAGTCGCGGGACAGGGACGCTTTCACCAGCGTCGCGCCGAGGCCGTTCAGGCCGAACGCCTGCTCCACCACCGCCGACATGCCGAACAGCGAAGCGATCGTGATCCCGACGACGGTGGCCACCGGGATGGCGGCGTTGCGCAGGACGTGCCGGCGCACGAGGGTGGGATACGGAATACCGCGGCTGACGGCGGTCTGCACGTGCTCGCGCCCCAACTCGGTCCGGACCGCCACGCGGGTGATGCGGGTGACGATGGCCATCGCCGAGAGCGCCATGGCGAACGCGGGCAACGTGAGGTGCTCGATGCTGCCGGCGAAGCCGCTGCCCGCGCCCACGGCGGGCAGCCAGCCGAGGCTCACGGAGAACACCGACAGCAGGACGATGGCCGCCACGAACGACGGCACCGCCGCGAAAACCGTGGTGACCAGGACGATCGAGGAGTCGAGCGGACCACGTTTGAGACCCGCCAGGACACCCGCGCCGACCCCGAAGAGCACCACCAGCAGACCGGCGTAGACCACGAGCTCGATCGTCACCCCGGCCCGTGAGGCGATCACCGAGCTCACGTCCTCGCGGTAGGTGATCGAGGTCCCGAGGTTGCCGTGCAGCACGACGTCGCTCAGCCAGCGGAAGTAACGGGTCAGGAACGGGTCGTCGAGGTGGTACTGCGCGCGCAGCGCCACGACCGCCTCCGGCGGCAGGGTCCGCGCTCCCGACAGCGCCGAAACCGGATCGCCCGGCGCCAGGTACAGGGAACCGAAGATCACGAAACTCGAGACCAGCAGCGTCCCGAGGAGCATCATCAGCCGCCGCACGGCGAACCGCGCCGCCCCCATGGCCTTGGCGGGCCGGTCGGTGGCCGGCCGCACACTCATGCTGGTCACGACGGACCACCTCGCGGACGCCGCTGCGCCACACCGAACCACGGATCGGCGCTCTCCAGCGCGGCGCCGGCCCGGAACACCGTCTCGTCGTCGTAGGGCCGTCCGACGAGCTGCACGCCCGTGGGCACGCCGTTGCCGGCGAACCCCGAGGGCACCGCGAGAACCGGGCACCGGCCGAGGATGTTGAAGGGGACGGTCAGGATCGCGTCGATGGGATCGTCGAACACCTCGCCGCCGACCTCGATCGTGACGTCACCCGCGTAGTCCTCGTCGGCCGGCAGGCCGCGGGTGGCGACGGTCGGGCAGAGCAGCACGTCGAAGGCCCGCAGCACCTCGGCCACCGACGCATGGAGCGCGGCTTCCAGCTGGTACCCCTCCACGACGGTGCCACCCTGGCTCCGCCTCCGGGTCCGTTCCACCACAGCGCTCAGGTACGGCGAGACGTCTTCGGGATGTGCGCGGACGAGGTCTTCGAGGAAGCCGATCGTCAGTCCGTAGTGGATCGCCGAGGCCCGGTTCACCTGCTCGCGGGACAGCGACAGCGCGACCTCCTCGACCACCGCACCGGCCGAGCGCAGCACGTCGGCGACGCCCAGGGTGTTCTTCCGGATCTCAGGATCGACGGCCCAGCCGCCGAAGTCCACCGACACCGCGACCCGCAGTCCCGCGACCGGTTCCGGACGCTGCGGCAGCACGAGTTTCGGGCTCAGCGAAGTGATGTCCGAGAGATCCGGTCCCGCGATGACGTTCTGCAGGAGAACGGCGTCCTCGACCGTGCGGGCCATCGGCCCGTTGTGCAGGTAGGTGTCGTAGTTGAAGGGCGGATCGACGGGCACCCGGCCGTAGGGCGGCTTGTAGCCGACGACGCCGTTGAACGACGCGGGAATGCGGATCGAGCCGGCGATGTCCGAACCGCTGGCCAGTGTCGTGGTCCCCGCGGCGAGCGCCGCGGCCGATCCGCCGGAGGAACCACCGACGGCGAAGCGCGGATTCCACGGGTTGCGCGTCACGCCCCACAGCTTCGACCGGGTGACCCCGGCGGCCGAGAATTCCGGCGTGGTGCTGCGGGCGTGGACGATCGCACCGGCGTCGAGCATCCGCTGGGCGAAGCACGACGTGTGGTCGGCGATCTCGTCCCGGAACAGGAGTGAACCCTGCGTGCACGGCTGTCCCGAGATCGCTTCTTCCTCCTTGATCGCCAGCGGGATCCCTTCCAGCAGCCGCGGAGCGGGGCCTCGCCCGGCATAGCGTTCCTCCGCTTCACGAGCCTGCAGCAAGGCTTCCTCGAACCGCCGGTGGCACAGGGCGTTGACGGTCGGCTCGACCTGCTCGGCGCGTTCGATGACCGCGGTGAGCAGTTCCACCGGGGAGAGTTCGCGGGACCGGAACCGGCGCAGCGCTTCGGTCGCCGAAAGGTAGTGCAGATCGCTCATTTCGCCGCCCCGATGTTGATCGCCCACGGACCGCTCATGAACATGTCCGACGTCGGCGCCCCGGTGAGTTTCTTCGACAGGTACAGCACCGAATTGGGGTGGGTGATCGGGATCCACGGCAGCTGGTCGGTGATCAGCTTGTCGGCTTCGGCCGTGGTCTGCGCCCGGGTGGTGTCGTCGGCGGTCTCCCGCGCCGCGCTCAGCAGCTGCGTCACCTTGGCGTCCTGCCAGCCGGAGTAGTTCTGCGAGCCGTCCGGGAGTGTGTAGGTCGCCAGGTAGGGGCCCGGGTCGGCGTAGCTGGGGCCGTTGAGGGTGCTCATCATGTCGATCCCCTCCCGCGCCTTCGGATCGGTGAACAAGGTGCCGAAGACGTCCGGGGAGAAGGTCTTCATCTGCACGTCGAGGCCCAGTGCCTTGGCCGCGTCCGACACGACTGTGGCGAACGTGTTCAGGCTGTTCAGGGCCGGCACGGCCGCCAGCACCACGGTCTTCCCCTGCGCTCCGGCCTGCTGGACAAGCTGTTTGGCCTGGTCGAGATCGCGGCCGAGCACCGGCGCCACGGCCGAGGTCGACGCGAACACCGGCTTGGCGTAGGCCCAGGTGCCGGGATTGGTGGAGGTGCGGGGCAGCGAGACCTGGCCGTGGTACACGGAATTGCTGTAGGCCTGGCGGTCGATGGCGAGAGACAGCGCCCGGCGCACCCGGACATCGCCCAGCGGCCCCTGCAGATTGGTCACGACGAGCGCGTCGGTCGTCAAGGACGGGCCGGGCACCACGTTCACCGAGCCGCCCTGCTTCAGCTGCTGGTAGGCCGGAAGGGTCGGGTTGTAGTACCCCTGGATGTCGCCGGTGGTCAGCGCGGCGACCGCGGCGGCGGGCTCCACGGCCTTGAAGGTGATCTGCGCGGCTTTGGCGTGCTCACCGGTGTTCCAGTGCGACGGGTTGCGCTCGATGACGACATCGCCACCGCCGTTCCAGGACTTCACCTTGAACGGACCCGTGCACATCGCGCCGCCGGAGGGCGTGCCGTAATTGTCGCCCGCACGCTCGGCATAGGCCTTCTCGATGATCGATCCGGCCATGGTGGACAGCTGGCCGCGCAGCCAGTAGTCCGGCTGCGCCAGGTGGATCGTGACCTCCGAGGCGCCGGTGGCCTCGATCGACTTGACCCGGTCGAAGACGGACGAGTAGAAGCCGCCTGCCTTCGGGTCACGGGCGCGCTCGAGGCTGAAGACGACATCGGCCGGGGTGAGCGGCGTCCCGTCCCAGAAGCGCACGTCGGACCGGAGGGTGAGGACGAGAGTGGTCGGGTTGGCGTAGTCGGCGGACTTGGCCAGTCCGGGAGCGATGGTGAGATCCGGTTGCTCGCGCAGCAGGCTTTCGCACAGCGAGTCGACGACGGCGTTCTCGGGCATGTCGAACGCCTTGATCGGATCCAGGGAGTTCGTCGCACGGTATAGGGCCCAGGTGATCGGTCCGGTGTCACCGGCCGGGTCGGGCGTGGTCGCCGACAGCGTTTCCGCCTGGTTGGCGGCCTGGGTGGGTGCCGGGGCTCCGCAGCCTGCCGATACCAGTGCCAGCAGCGCCGCGGCGCTCAGCACCATTCTCTTGTCTCGCACAGACTCGCTCCCTTCTGAGCGTCCTGCTAGGTAACGGACTTTCCCCCGGCCATGCGCTCGACGGCGTCCAGCACCATCTCGATCGCCATCTCGAAAATCGTTTCGTCGTCGGGAAGCAGCCGCGGGGCCGCGGCGACGACGTTCGGGAACCGGTCCGGGTGCAGCGCGCCCAGCGCACGCCGCTCCGCGTCCCGGTCGAGGGTCCGCCCCTCCTGTTCCGCGCACCGCACGAGCGAGGCGTACAGGCCGAACCCGACGACGTAGTTCTCGGTGATCTGGTAGACCGCCGCCGCTTGCTCCAGCGTCAGGCCGACCTCCTGCAACGTCTCCAGCGCCCGCTCCATCTGCGCGGCGAGGGTCTCGGAAGTGCTCGGCCGCAGCGCGATCAGCTGCGCCAGGTCCGGGTGCACGTCGAACCGGCCCATCGCGTGCCGCAACTGGCTCTTGAGCGTCTCCCGCCAGTTTGCGCCCGGTACGGGTTCCGCTCGCCGTTCCAGCAGCCGGTCGGCGACCTGGTCCAGCAGTTCCTCCTTGTCCCGGAAGTGGCGGTAGACCGCGGTGTGGTTCATCCCGAGCTCGGTGCCCAGCCGGCGCATCGTCAGTCCCGCCGTGCCCTCGGTCGCCGCGATCCGCTCCGCGACGTCGAGGATCCGGTCGCGGTCCAGCCGGCCTGTTCCGCGCGCACCCTGTCCTGCCGCCCCCTGTGCTGTGGTCATAATCAGCAACGTAAGTGGTGTCACCTGCGGTGTCAACACTGTTCTCACGAGGCATCCGCGTGATTACAGATCCAGGACGAGCCGGCCAGCGGCGGCACGGCTGACGCAGATCATCATGGTTTCGCCCGTGGCTCGTTCGGCGTCGGTGAGGATGCTGTCGCGGTGGTCGACGTCGCCCTCGATGACCCGCGTCTCGCAGGTCCCGCACACCCCTTCCCGGCACGACGACGGCGGACCTGCGCCGGCGGCCTCGACCACGTCGAGGATCGACTGGCCGTCGGCCACCTGGAGAGTCAGCCCCGCACGCTTGAGCCGCACGTCGAAGCCGGAGCCGGAGCGCGCCGCTTCGGCCGGAACCTGCGGGACGAACCGTTCGACGAACAGGCGCCGGATACACCGCTCGGAGACCGCGTCGAGCAGTGCGGGCGGCCCGCAGCAGTACACCACCGCATCCTCGGGCGCGCGGTCCAGAACGGCGTCGAGATCGAACCGCTCGAGCGTCGACGACACCCGGTGCCCGTAACGGGCCAGCTCCTCGGTGAATGCGCGCCGGCGTCCCGCGTAGTGCAGCCGCCAATCCGCGTCCGAGCTGGCCACCTGACGCACCATCGGCAGGATCGGCGTGATGCCGATTCCGCCCGCGATGAACACGTACGCCGGCGCGTCCACCAGAGGGAAGTGGTTGCGTGGGCCGCGAACCGTGAGCAATGCACCGGGGCGCAGCCGATCGTGCACCCAGGCGGACCCGGCCTTCTCTCGCAATACCGCCACACGCCAGGTGGGCGATTCCGGTTCACCACAGAGGGAATACTGGCGAACGCGGTCCTCCGGCAGCACCAGGTCGATGTGCGCGCCGGGCTCCCAGGTGGGCAGCGGCTCGCCATCCGCGGCCGCCAGTTCCAGGGAGATGACGTCGTCGGCCTCCCAGCGGAGGGCGCGCACCCGGATCCGGTGTTCCATCACGGGGCCTCGACGTAGCTACCGCCGTGAACGCGCACCAGGGCGGCGTCCTCGTCGAACGCCACGCCGGGCGGATCCTGCCCGTCCGCGACCGCGGCGGCCACCCGCGCCATCATCCGGCGCAGCATGGTGACGCCTTGGTCGGTCGTCGTCAGGTGGTCGTCCATGTGCAGGCTCATCGGGCCCTGGCTCCGCTGGGCCTCGTAGTCCCCCGGCATGCGCTGGTGTTCTTCGGGGGTGAGTTCGGCCCAGCGCTTGCCCTCGAACTCGGTGCGCATCGCGGCGAGCCGGTCCGGGTCGGCCGACTTGAACAGCGTGAAGATCTTGAACTTCTCGTCGTCGGCGGGCACCACCCAGCCGAGGACGTTGCACGCGCCGAGGCTGAGCCGGGGGTCCGGAACGACCCGCAGGTTCGGGAACACGGCTTCGGTGACCCGGCGCAGCGTGCGGCCGTCGGGCAGCTCGCGCGTCGACTCCGCCCGGACCCCGTAGTCGCGGTAGGAGAACGCGACTTCGGGCATGATCGCCATCTCGGGCACGAACTGGTTGCCGCTGAACCGCGCGTGCAGAATGGGAACGTGAAAGGGGTCCATCACGTTTTCCCAGTGGGACAGCCAATTGAAGTCCAGCTCCGCGGGACCACCGCCGGAAAACCCGGAGTCGTCGGCGTGCACGGCCTCGCCCGGCCCGACCTCTTCGAGCACGTCGTAACGCGGTAGCACCGGCTTGCGCTCCGGCGGTCCCAGGTACGCCCACACGAGCCCGTAGCGCTCAGCGACCGGATACCACGGCTGGCGCACGCGATCACGGTGCAGCCCCAGCTGGGGTTCGCACGGCTGTTCCAGGCACCGGCCCTCGACGTCGAAAACCCAGCCGTGGTAACAGCAGCGGATGCCGTCGTTCTCGACACCGCCGTAGAACAGCGACGCACCGCGGTGACAGCACCGCGGGTACAACAGGCCCGGGCGGCCGGAGCCGTCGCGGAACAGCACCAGGTCCTCGCCGAGCACCCGGACGAGCTGCGGTCGTTGCGTGACACCGGTCGTCAGGGCAACCGGCTGCCAGTACCGCCGCAGCACTTCCCCCATCGGCGTTTTCGGACCGACGCGGGCGATCTGTTCCAGCGGCTTGCCGGGGACGAATCCGTAAGCAGTGCCGGTGTCGACCGCGATCTGCTGATCTTGAGACATGCTGTCGTTCCCGTTCATCGTCGAATGAGTGGAGGTCGCAGGGATCTCGGGTCACCGGGCCAGCGGTATCCGATCCAGGTCGGCACCCACGATCAGCCTGCCGTCGAAGTACTCGGCCGCCGCGTGCCACCGGGGCCGGTCGGGCTCGCCGGGCACGAGGTGGTTCAGCACCAGCGTGGCGACTCCGGCCTTCTGGGCGATGCGGCCGACGTCGGGAATCGAGGTGTGCGCGCTGGTGTGGTGCGCGATCGTGGCCCGCGCCTGGGGTGTGTCGCCGCCGCCGAGCACCTGCCGCACCCACAGCTCGTCGATGACCTCGTGGACCAGTACGTCGGCGCCGGTCGCGAGGGTGACGATGTTGTCGCAGACGCCGGTGTCACCGGAGAAGACGACCGATCCGCCGGCGGTGTCGAAGCGGAACGCGTACGCCGGGGCCATCGGTGCGTGCCGCACCAGGATCGCCGACACCTCGACCCGTTCGTCGTGGTAGACGCGGAACGGGTCCATCGGCGGCGCGGGCGCGGTCTCCGGATCGAACGGCACCCCGGCGGGAAGCGCAATGTCGTGTGCCGCCAGCAGGAGGTCGGGATGGCCGCAGCCGTTGTCCCGCATCCGGTCGTTGATGTCGGCGGCGAACGCCTGGTACAGGTGGCGCACCGTCGCGGCGAACCCGGGCACCGGATCGTCCGGGCACACGACGTCCTGCCCGTCGAGGCCGGCGGACAGCGGCGCCACCGCACCCCGGGACCCGGGCCCGTACAGCCGCACCGGCCCGGAAGCCGCACCGAGGTCCTCGACCAGGCCGTACAGCAACAGGTTCGCCAGGTCGGCGACGTGATCGGAATGCAGGTGCGTGACGAAACCCGCCCGCAGACGCCCCAGCTCCAGCCCCGCGAGCGTCAGCTGGCGGCACGCGCCATACCCGAAGTCCACCAGGTACAACGCATCGCCGACGACCACTGCCGAAGCGATCCCGGCCCGGCTCGCCTGTAGGCGGGGACCTCCCGCGGTGCCGAGCAGGACGATCTCGGTCTGCCTCATCGCAAGCGGCCCTTCGCGGTGTCGGCGCCGACCGTGCCCGGGGCGTGAGCGCGGTCGCGCATTCTGGCGGCGAGCTCACCGGGATCCACCTGATCGAGCCCGCAGTGCGGATCGACGCACACGACGAGCCCGTCGTCCGAGCTGTCGTCGTCGACCCCGTCGTGGATCAACCCCCAGGGCCGGTCACCGGCATACGCGGCCACCGCGCGCGCCTTGCCGAACTGCACGGGCAGGAATCGCCACGGTTCGTCCGGCAGATCAAGTGCTTCCCGCAAAGCCGTGTGTGCATTGTGCCCCCACGCGCTCACCCAGACGATCTCGAACTCGCCGGCAAGTCGTCGAACGGTCGCCGACGCGGAGACCGGAACCCGGATGGTCCGGCTCCACCGGCCCCACGCACTGACCCGGTGCTCGGTCGCAGGCGTGGCGGCCGGCTCGGCCAGCGCCAGGACGCCGTCGACGTCCAGCCCCAGCACCGGGCGTTCTTCCACACCTGTTCCCGTCCCGTTCATGGAGACAGTGAAACAGCGCGAACCAGTGGTGTCAACACTGTTCCCAGTTCTTGACCAGCGGGTTCGGGTTCGGGTCCCTGATGGCTCTGGCGTCCGCACCTTTCGAATAGCCGGAGAGTCGAGGGATGCCGACATCCAGGACCGCTCTGGCGATCCGGAGAGCACCGCGGCACCACCGGCCTCCGGCAGCACCCGCCGGACCGGCTGCCAGTCCCGGTAGGCGGTCTTCAGCAGCGGCCGGCTGGCCGGCGTCGGCGGCCGGCCCGGACATCCGCCCCGCCACGATCCACCGCGGAGCGGTGCCTACTTTGCCGGGCCCGGTTGGCACGGGTGGATTCAGCGGCGCCGGACCAGCGCGTCCAGTGCCGCAACACCCCGGCCGCGCGCACCGACCAGCAGCGGGTTCACCTCCGCCTCGACCACGTCCGGCTCACGGACCGCCAGCTCGGACATCGCGACGATCGCCTGCGCCAAGGCCTCGACGTCACCCTCCGGGGCGCCGCGATACCCGAACACCGGGGTGAGGCCCTTCACCTCGCGGATCATCTCGTGTGCCGTCTCCGCGGTGACCGGCGCGATCCGGACCGCGCTGTCGGCGAACAGCTCGGCCATGATCCCGCCGGTGGACAGCACCACCAGCGGCCCGACGTCCTCGCTCACCCGGTAGCCCACCAGCGCCTCCGCGACCCCGCCCGTGGCCATCTGCTGCACCAGCACCCGGTCGAGGGAAACCCCGTGCTCGGCCACCGCGGCGACGATCTGCTTGGCCGCCGCGCGGATTCCGGCACCGTCTTCGACGCCCAGTGCCACGCCTCCGGCGTCGGTCTTGTGCGGCAGTTCCGCCGAGAGTGCCTTGACCACGACCGGAAACGCGAACGGGACGTCGATCGGCTCGTCGAGGGCGGCGACCTCGAGGACAGCCGATGGCGGAGTGGTGATCGGGAGCAGCGCCGCCGACGCCCGTTCGTCGAGGACCTCGGACGTCCCGGCGGACACGGGCGCGAAAGTGGCGCCGATGCTGCACTCACGACGGCCGAACGCTGCGGCGACCACATCCGCGCACGACTCGGGCGTGCGGAACGCGGGCACGCCGGACGCGGTGAGCAATGCGGCGGCGTCGGGTGCTTCGGGCAGGGCGAACGCGACCACCGGCACCGCGTGGTCCCCCTGCTCGGCGATGGCCTGCACGGCCAGCTCCGGGTTGAGCCGCGCCGAAGACCCGATCACGAACACGATGAGGTCGAACTCGCCGCTGTCCTGCATGAGCCGCAGGGCGGCGGTGACCACGTCGTGGCGCGCGCCAGCGAGACCGAGGTCGGCGATGAGGCTGTGCGGGACCGGCGCGCCGGCGGTGTTCATGGCCGTGACCAGGTCGGCACTGGGCCCGGCGATGGTGAGGCCCCGCAGGGCGAGCTGGTCGACCATGATCGCCGCTCCCCCGCCGGTCGTGGTGACCACGCCGATCCGCGGTTCGCGGGCCTTTCCGGTGGCGATCCGCTCCAGCAGCGCGGGCGCTTCGACGAGCCCTTCGAAGTGGGACACCCGCGCGAACCCGCAGGCGCGGAAGAAGGCTTCGGACTCGGCGTCTTCACCGGCCAGCGCGCCGGTGTGCGACACGGTCAGCGCGGCAGCCTCGTCGGAGCGGCCCAGCTTGTAGACGGCGACGGGCTTCCCGGCCTCGTGCGCGGCCCGCGCGAACGCGGCGAGGTCCTCGGAGTGCCGCAGCGACTCGAGGAACAGCGCGTAGGACGTGACCGCCGGATCCTCCACTGTGGACAGGCAGATCTCGCCGAGGGACAGGTCCGCCTCCCCGCCGGTCGAGACCAGGCCGGCGAACCCGACGCCGCGGCCGCGAGCCCGGCTGACCAGGGCCCCGATGACGCTGCCGGACTGCGAGGCGACGAACACCCCGCCGCACGGCGGGTCCGGCTCCCCGAAGGCGGCGTTCCCGGTCAGCATCACCCCGGCGCCCGGGTTCACCACGCCGAGGCTGCTGGGCCCGACGACCCGCACGTTCCCCTCGGCCGCGGCCGCCCGCAGCCGGTCCTCGCGCGCACGCCCTTCCGGACCTTCCTCGGCGAATCCCGACGACAGGACCGTCGCGACCCGCACACCCAGCCGGGCGCACTGGCGGACGGCGTCGATCGCCGCTTCCGCGCCGGTCATGACGTAGACGTGGTCGGGCACCTCGGGCAGGGCGGCCAGGCTCGGCCACGCCTGCTCGCCCTGGACGGTCTCCCGCCTCGGGTTGACGAAGTAGGCCCGGCCCCGGTACCCCGAGCGGGCGAGGAACTGCTGCGGCCGTCCGGTGGTCTTCGCCGGATCGTCGGAAGCACCGACGATGGCCACGCTGTCCGGGTAGAGCAGCGGGTGCAGCAGGCCGGTCTTCGCGGTGTCGCTCATCGTGCGGCTCCTTGACGTCGAAGGGCACCGGACGGCACCCGTTCCACTAACTCTATAGAGTATATTCTATGTCATGACATCTTCTGCGGCCGATCTCACGATGGGCGACGAGTCCTCGACAGCCGGACAGGTCAACGACACTTCCCTGCTCGATCGGCTGGCCGTGCACCCTCTCGACGGCGACGGGTTCTCGGGTTTCCCGCCGCGAGGATTCGCGCAACGGGTCTTCGGCGGCCACCTGCTCGGCCAGGCCGTGCTGAGCGGCGCGCACACGGTGTCCCCCGGCCGGATCGTCAACTCGCTGCACGCGTACTTCCTGCGTCCGGGCGTGGCCGGTGGCGAGCTCCGGTACGCCGTGACGCGGGTGCGCGACGGCGGTTCCTTCTCGGTGCGGTCGGTGTCGGTCACCCAGAACGGCGCGCAGCTGGCCCTGATCGGCCTGACGTTCGCCGAAAGCCGGCCACCCGTCGCCGCGGTGTCCGGGGCCATGCCGGTGGTCCCGCCGCCGGAACGCCTGCCCGCGCTGCACGAACGCCGTGCACGGGGACTCCCCGCCGACGGGATCAACCGGCCCCCGCGGCGCGACTGGCTCACCGCGTCGCGGCCACTGGACATCCGGTACGTCGACGACCCGCACCACCGGTGCTTCTGGTTCCGTTCGGGTCCCGCCGAAACCGCCGGCCGGAACGAGCACCGCGCGGTGCTGGCGTTCGCCTCGGACCGGTCCCTGCTGCCCGTGATCGACCTGGCCCGGGGCGAACTCGGCGCGTCCGGGCGCCGGGTCGCCAGCCTCGACCACGCGCTGTGGTTCCACGCCGACGTCCGGGCCGGCGAGTGGCTGTTGTACTCGCAGGACAGCCCGGCCAGCACGGCCGGGACCGGGCTGGCCCGCGGACTGATCCACGACTCCGACGGCGTCGTCGTCGCCTCGGTCGCTCAGCAAGGCGTCTTCTCCTGAATTCAGGCAAGCAGGGCGAGGTCGCCGGCGCGGAAACCCCAGCCGGCGGCCTGAGCCAGCCGCTGCTGCGCCCGCTCCAGCCACGCCGGCTCCTGGCCCGCCGCCCAGAAGGCGATGCCGCCCTCGTGGCCGGGGAACCCGTAGCCGAGGGTCAGCAGCAGGTCGATGTCGCCGGGTGCGGCGGCGATGCCGTCGGCGAGCACCAGCGCGGCTTCGTTGGCCATCGCCAGAAGCGCGCGCTCGACGATCTCTCCGGATCCGATGTGCCGGGGCGTCATCCCTTTCTCCGTGCGGGACAGCTCGATGAGCTCGTCGACGACCGGATCGGGCAGCGGCGTGCGGGAACCCGGCTCGTACCGGTACCACCCGGCCGACGTCTTCTGCCCGAGCCTGCCCAGGTCGACGAGCCGGTCCGCGACATCGGGATAACGCTCCCGAGGGTCCCGGCCCGCGTCGTGACGGCGGCGGTTGCGCCAGGCGATGTCCAGGCCGGCGAGGTCGGCGACGGCGAACGGCCCCATCGCGAAGCCGAACCCGGTCAACGCGGCGTCGACATCGGCGGGGTGGGCACCGTCTTCCACGAGCAGCTCGCACTGACGGCGGTAGGCGTGGAAGATCCGGTTGCCGATGAAGCCTTCGCAGACACCCGCGACGACCGGGACCTTCCGGAGGGCGTGCGCGGCCGCGAAGGCGGCGTCCATCGACGCGTCCGAGGTCTGCTTCCCGCGAACGACCTCCACGACCTCGCTGCGATGCGCCGGGCTGAAGAAGTGCAGGCCCACCAGCCGCGCGGGGTCGCTCAGTTCCGCGGCGAGGACGTCGATGTCCAAATAGGACGTGTTGGTGGCCAGCGGGGTTCCGTCCGCGGTGACCTTCTCCAGTTCGGCGAGCACGTCCGCCTTGACGGTGTGGTCTTCGAACACCGCCTCGATCACGAGCCCGGCCGCGGCCAGGTCCCCGGTGGCGTCGCCGGTGGTGAGAAGTCCCTGCACGACCTGATGGGCGCAGGCCCGCTCCAGCCCGGCCTTCGCCGCGTCCAGGGTGGACCGGTTCCGGTCGACCAGAGTGACCGCGACCCCCGCTTCGAGGAACGCGCGGGCGATCCCGGCGCCCATCGTGCCCGCCCCGACGACGCCGACCGCGGCCGGCGAGGCCCCGGCCGGACGCGTCGCCTTGCGGGTGGCGGTGCGGGCGAAGAACAGGTGCCGCCGCGCCGCGGCTTCCCGGCCGGTGCGCAGCCGGTGGAACTCGGCGCGTTCGTGGCGCAACGCCGTGGCGGCGGGCAGGGCCAGCCCCGTGAACACCGCACCGATCGCCGCGAGCACGGCGGGCCGGGCGCCGTACCGGGCGACCGCCCGCCGGGCGGCGTCCTCCAGCGCACCCGGTTCCTCGGAGCAAACCGGCTCTTCCAGCAGGTTCCGCTTCCTCTCGACGCGCCGCGCGTAGGCGATCGCCTCGTCGCGCAAAGCCCCGGGAACGACCTCGTCGATCAACCCGTCATCGCGCGCCTGCTCGGCCTCGACGGCCTTGCCCGAGGTGACCAGGTCGAGCACTCGCGAGGGCCGGGCCAGGCGCAGGGTGCGCTGGGTCCCCCCGGCGCCCGGGATCATCCCGAGCGTCACTTCCGGCAGGCCGATCCGGGTCCCGGCCACGGCGATCCGGGCGTCACAGCCGAGGGCCAGCTCGAACCCGCCGCCCAGCGCCGTCCCGGAGAGGGCCGCGACGACGGGTTTCGGGCAGGCGTCGATCGCGGCGATCACCTCGGGCAGCTCCGGGCGGGGCAGGTCGCCTTCGAACTCCCGCAGGTCCGAGCCGGAGACGAAGTGCCGGTCCGCGCCGATCAGCACGACCGCGCGGACGGAGTCGTCAGCCGCGGCTTCGGCGAGGGCCTTGACCAGGTCGGCCCGCAAAGCCGCGGTGCTGGTGTTGACGGGCGGATTGTCGATGACCAGGAGCGCGACCTCGCGCTCGCGCTGGAGGTGGACGGTCATCGCGGCGCCCGCTGGCTGAACCGGCGGCCGAAGATCTCTTCGGCGATGCGGTTCTTGAGCATCTCGGTCGACCCGCCGGCGATCATCCAGCCCCGGGTCCGGCGCATGCAGTACTCGACGAGCGTTTCGGTGCTGTAGCCGAGCGCGCCCATCGCCTGCATCGCGGCGTCGGCTGCCTTGAACCCCGCTTCGTTGGCGGCCAGCTTCGCCACCGACGTCTCGTAGGCCGACGGCAGGCCGTCCTCCGCATTGCGCACGGCACGGTCCAGCAGCGCCTCGGCAGCGTCGAGGGCGACGGCGACCTCGGCGAAGCTCCACTGGATGCCCTGGAACTCGTTGAGGGGACGGCCGAACTGCGTGCGCGTTCCGACGTGGTCGCGGGCGAGGGTGAACGCCAGGCGCCCCAGCGCCAAGGAGCGCGCCGCATTGCCGATGCGCTCGACGTTGAACCCGCTCATCTGCTTCTTGAACCCGCCCGGGCCGAGCAGCACGTTCTCGCGCGGGATCCGGCAGTTCCCGAAGTACAGCGGCGCCCACATCTCGCCGCTCATGTACGCCGACGGCTTGCCGAGGGTGAAGCCCGGGGTGCCGCGTTCGACCAGCACGGAGCCGATGTTGCCGGTGCCCGGCCCGAACCGGACGTAAACGAGGAACAGGGTGGCGTCGACGCTGTGCGTCGACCAGATCTTGCTGCCGTCGACGACGACGTGCTCGCCGTCCTCGGTGGCGGTCGTGGTCAGCTCGGTGGCCGCCGAACCGGCTTCCGGCTCGCTCATGCCCAGCGACAGCAGCGCCCGCCCGGCCAGCAGGTCCGGCAGGTACTTCGCCTTCTGTTCCGCCGTCCCGAACTGGGCGAAGGTGCGGATGGCGCCGAAGTTGCCCGCCTGCACGATGTCGGCGCTCTTCGGGCAGTGCTGGGCGATGGCCTGGATCACCGCGACGGCGGTGCCGAGCCCGGCGCCCTGCCCGCCATCGGCTTCGGAGATGGTGAGCCCGAGCAGGCCCTGCTGTCCCAGCAGTTCCGCCAGCTCCCAGGAGTAGCGGGGGTCGTGGGCCCGGTCGAGCGCGCCGTCGGCCAGGTGCTTGCGGGCGAAGCCGTGGACCGAGTCGAGCAGGGCTGCCCGGTCCGTCATGACTGCGGTCAAAAGAAACTCGCTTTCTGGTGGGCCTCAGCCGATGAAGCCGAAGGTGTCCTTCCACAGCTTTTCGTCGCTGCGGGCGTACTGCGCGAACCCGGCCTCGGTGAGCAGGTGGAACTTCGGGGAGTTCGCCGGGGGCAGCTGGTAGTCGCCGGTCTTGACCGGGCCGATGTCGGTGCGGACCGGCACGAACCCCTGGGCACCGACGAACCGCTGTCCCGAGCGCGACAGCGACCAGTTGGCGAACACCTCGGCGGCGGGGTTTGCGGTGCCCTTCTTCGTCAGGCCGAAGGGGCCCTGCGAGGCCGACACGCCGTCGTCCGGCACCAGCAGCTTGATCGGGGCGCCGGCGACCTCGGCGGCGAAGGCGTTGTTGAAGCTCACCGGCCCGATCGAGATCTCGCCGCGGGCGAGCGCGTCGACGTGGGTGGACGTCGAGTTGAAGATCCGCGGCTTCTGCTGCGCCTCGCGCTGGAGGAACTCCCGCCCGAAGGTCTCCAGCTGGAACCGGGTCAGCGCGTTGAGCGTGCCGCCGGTCGTGATGGCGACCATGCCGAGCTCGCCGTGGAACCGGGGGTCCAGCAGGTCGGTCCACTTCGTCGGCGGGTCGGTGACGAGGGCGGAGTTGTAGCCGACGGCGTTGACGAAGTAGTAGCCGGTGAAGAAGGCGCCGCTGGTCAACGCGCCCTGCTTCTCGAGAAGGTCGTGGAACGGCGTCCGGTAGGGCGCGTAGACGCCCGCCTGCTCGAACTTCCGCGCCACCCGCGGGTCGGTGAGCCGGATCGCGTCCGCGGTCAGCTTGCCCGCGCCGTTCTCGGACAGCGCGCGCTCGGCAAGCTTGTTGTTCGGCAGCCGGGTCAGCTCGACCTTGATCCCCGTCTCCGCGGTGAACCGGGCGACGGTGAGGTCTTCGGCTTCCTTGCCCGCGGCCGAGTAGAAGACAACCTTGCTCTTCTTGGCCGCGGCGTAGAGCTGCCGGTCGGCGACCAGTTCGCCGTCGATCCGCAGGCCGTCGGTGGTGTCGACCTGAGCGGGCGGCAGCAGCCGGGCGGCCTGGTCCGTTTTGGACGGTGGACGGCCGCAGCCGGACAGGATCAGCGTGACGGCGGCGGCCACTGCCACCAGCTTCTTCGTGGAGTCAGGCACCGGGTGCTCCGTTCCGCGCGCCGATGCGCCGGGGCAGGTAGGTGAGCAGGAACATGATCAGGCAGTAGACGAGCGCGGTCGCTGCCGCTTCGCGGAGCGCGCCGCCGTTCTCGAACTGGTCGTAGATGGCGATGGACAGGATTTCCGTGTCGCTGGTGTAGAGGAACAGCGGCACCGTCAGCTCGCGCATGCTCAGCATGAGCAGCAGCAGGAAGGTGGAGAAGATCGACACCCGCATCAGCGGCACGGTGACGAAGGTGATGGCCCGCGTCCGGCGGGCGCCGAGCAGCACCGCGCTGTCCTCGAGGTCGCGGTCGGTCGCCTGGATGGCCGAGGCGATCCCGCGGAACCCCTGCGGCATCTGCACGGCGACGAAGCCGATGACCATCACCCAGAGCGTGCCGTAGACCGGGACCGGCATGACCAGCCACGTCCAGAGCAGCCCGATGCCGAGCACGACGGCCGGGATGGCCAGCGGCACCATGGCCACCGCCTCGATGGCGGCCCGCGCGTACGAGCTGGTCCGGTACACCGCGTAGGCCGCGGCGAAGGCCAGCACCGTGCCACCCCCGGCGGCCAGCACCGCGACGGAGACGCTGTTGAAGGCGGCGCCGGTGAACGCGTCCGAGGTGATCGCGCTGACGAACGAACTGATGTCCAGCGCGCCGGGTTCGGCGAGGCTGCCGAAGGAGCGCATGTACGGCGACACCCGCACGGCGGTGAGGAACAACCCGGCCAGCGGCAGCACGATCGACAGCACGAAGTACAGGATCGCCGCGAGCAGCACCGGCGTCCGCCAGCGACCGAGGGACAACGTCCGCGGCTTCACGCCCTTGCCGGACACCGTGGTGAACGACCGCTTGCCGAGGAACCGCCGCTGCGCCAGCGTGACCACGACGACGACGGCCACCAGGACCACCGCCAGCACGGATGCCTCGTTGCCGCGCGAGGGCGTGGTGTTCATCAGCTTGTAGATGAACGTCGGCAGCGTGTCGACCCCGCCGGGGGTGGCCAGCACCTGCGCCACCGGGAAGTTCTCGAAGACCAGGATGAAGATCAGCAGGCCGGAGCCGAGGATCGCGGGCAGCGACAGCGGCAGCGTCACCGAGCGGACGGTCCGCAGCGGCGAACCGCCGTGCACCCCGGCGGCGTCCTCCAGGTCCGGGTTCATCAACGCCATCGAGCTGTGGATCATCAGGAAGGCGTACGGCGCGTAGTACATCGCCATCACCGTGACGACCCCGCCGATCGAGTACATGTCGACCGGGCCGGTCAGCCCGAGGTCGCGGAACCCGACGTTGATCAGGCCCGCACCCGGGCTGCCGAGGATCGACCAGGCCAGCGCCCCGACGTAGGAGGGCAGGAACAGCGGCATCAGGCCGATCAGGAACACGAAGGCCTTGGCCCGGACGTTGGTGCGCGCCGCGACGAACGCCAGCGAGCCACCGATGAGCAGTGCAAGCGCGGTAGCCAGGACGGCGATGAGCACGGAGTTCACGGCCGCGCCGAGCACGCCTTCCTCGACCAGCACGCCGAAGTTGCCGAGGGTGAGCGACAGCCGGATGCTGCCCGGGCGCGGTACGTCGTCGCTGAATGCCGCCAGCAGGATGAACCCGGCCGGAACCAGGATGAGGAACGCCAGCACCAGCAGCAGAGGCAGGCCCAGGAGCCGGGCCCGCCGCCCGGGCCGTCCCCGCCGGCGCGTGGCCGGAGCCGCCGGAGGCTCGCGCAGCAGCGTCGCGCTCATGCCGCGATCACCGCGGCGGCCGGGCGTTCCGCCGCCGTGCGGGGCAGGACCAGGACGTCTTGGGCCGCGACCCGGGCGGTCACCTGCGCGCCGGGTGCGAGCCCGCCGGTCGGCGGCGGCGGGCAGACGGCTTCGAGCCGCAGGCCCGACCCGGTGGTGAGCTTGCACCGGATCGACGTCCCCTGGAAGACGGCGACGTCCACCGTGCATGCGAAGGTGTTCGTCCCCGGAGCCGGGTCGGCGGCGACACCGGTCACGATCTCGACGTCACCGGGCCGGATGCACACGCTCGACGGCCCGTCCGGCAGCATCCCGTCGGTGGCGAGCACGACGTCGGTGCCCTCGAGCTTGACGCACTGCGGCCCGGCCGCGGATTCGACGGGGAAGATGTTGCTCACGCCGAGGAACTCCGCGATCGACGCGCTCGCCGGTTCGCGGTAGATCTCCTCGGGCGTGCCGAGCTGGGTGATCCGCCCGTCCTGCATGATCGCGATCCGGTCGGCCAGCGCGAGCGCCTCCTGCTGGTCGTGGGTGACGTAGAGGCTGGTCAGCCCGCCTTCCTGCTGGATGCGGCGCAACTCGACGCGCAGCTCGTCGCGCAACCGGGCGTCCAGGTTGGACAGTGGCTCGTCCAGCAGCAGCACGCTCGGCCGCATCGCCATCGACCGGGCGAGCGCGACCCGCTGCATCTGGCCACCCGAGAGCTTGCTCGCGCCGCGGTCGGCCAGGTGCGCCAGGCCGACGACGTCGAGCACCTCCATCGCGCGCCGCCGCCGCTCCCCCGCCGCGACGCCCTGCATCCGCAGGGGGAAGGCGACGTTCTCGAGGACGGTCTTGTGCGGCCAGACCGCGTAGGACTGGAAGACCATCCCGACGTTGCGCTTGAACGGCGGGACGACCTTGCCGCGCGCGGCGTCGAAGACGGTGCGCTCGCCGATGGTGATAGTGCCACCGGTGGGTGACTCCAGCCCGGCGATGCACCGCATGGTGCTGGTCTTGCCGCAGCCGGACTGGCCGAGCAGGACCACCGACCGGCCGTCTTCGATGGTCAGGTCGAGCTTCTTGATGGCGCGGTGGTCGCCGTAGGCGAGTTCGAGTTCGTGAACACCAACCCTCATTGGATGGCTCCTCGCTGTGGTGGTCGGGAAAAGGGGCTTGCTCAGCCCGCGGTGACGAGCCCGGACCGGACGCCGGCGTCGGCGGCGTCGAGGAAGCCGAGGTCGTCGAACCGCCAGGCCGACGCGATCAGGTCGGCGGTGCCGGCGGCCCCGAGCACGGGTTCGCACAGGCCGCGCACCTTGTCTTCGAGCGCGACGTCGGACAGCGGGTTGGCCGGTTCGCCGTACGGGTGCTGGACGCGGTGCCGCAGGACCGTCCCGTCGGTCAGGGTGATCGTGACGTCCGCCGGGCGGCCGTTGCGGGGGTAGGCAGCATCCGCTTCGGCGTCGAGTTCGACCACGATCGCGTCCATCAGCTTGCCGACGGCCGGGTCGGACCGGCTTTCCTCGCCGAAGTCGGTGAGGGTGACCGCCCCGCGCCGCAGGGCGACCGCCACCGTGTACGGCAGGCTGAGCTGCGCCTCGAGGACGGTGTCGAGCTTCGTGCCGGCGTGGTTGACGGCGATGCCGAACGTCCCGATCCGCACACTCGTGATGGCGTCGGGGTCGAATGCGGGTGCGCGCCGCAGTTCCAGCGCGGCGTCGATGGCTCCGTGCAGGTGGCGGCAGCACGGGTAGGGCTTGACGTAGGTGTTCAGCAGCACCCAGTCCACGCCGAGCCCGGCCGAGACCCGCTCGGGCACCCAGTCGCCGCCGGCGAAGGCGGCGAAGTAGCCGTCGCGGCCTTCCAGCACGGTTCCCGGGCCGGTGAGCCCGGCCGCGGCGAGATCGGCCGACACGATGCCGTCGCGCGCGGCCTTGCCCGGGTGGAACCGCTTGACCTCGGCCGAGCCGTTGAGGAACTCGAACAGGCCGCCCGCGTGCGAACCGGCGATGCCGAGCGCGTTCGCGACCTCGTCGACGGGCTGGTCCTTGAGCACGCACACGGCGGCCGCGGCGCCGAAGACCCCGCCGACCGGCGTGTTGTGGAAACCGCGCTGCCGGGTCGCGGGGTGCCCGGCGGCCGCGATCCGGCACGCCAGCTCCATGCCCACGGCCGCGGCCCGCAGCACGCGCTCGGGTGCGGCGCCGCTCTGCTGCGCCACCGCGAAAACCGCGGGCAGGACCACCGACGTCGGGTGCATGCTGCCCGGCGTGTAGCCCTCGTCCGCCTCGATCCCGTGGCCGTTGGTCCCGTTCAGGACGGCCGCGCCGAGGACCGACGACCGGCCGTGCCCGATGGCCGTCGCCTCGCTGCCCGGGTAGGTCCGCGCGACGTGCGTGCCGACGGCGCGGGACACCGGGCCGACCGAGCTCGCCACCACTCCGGCCAGGTGGTCCAGCACCATCCGGCGGACGTGGTGGTCCAGCGCCTCGGGCAACGGCAGGCGGCCCTGCTCGGCGATCCACTCGGCCACCCGCCGGGTGAGTCCGTTCCGTGCGTCCATGCACCCTCCTGAGCTCGATCTTCAGCGCCGCGATGCGCTGCGTGCTGACCGTTCGCCGGAGACTACATACTCTATAGAGTGTTGTCTAGCGGTTCTGAGTGCGTCTTCTACCTGCGTAAACACTTTCCTATAGACTGTTGAGTGTCCGACCGACTAGTCTTCGGCGCTTGATGCGCACGACAGCAGGGGGATCCCATGACCGAGGGCGCGACGGCACCACCCCAGAGCCGGACGGCCTACGTGGCCGACCGGATCCGCCAGGACGTCGCTTCCGGTGAGCTGCGCCCGGGCGAGCTCATCAAGCAGACGGTGCTCGCCAAACGCTACGGCGTGAGCCCGACCCCCGTCCGGGAAGCCCTGCGGTTGCTCGAAGCGGACGGCGTGGTCACCTATTCCCCGCACCGCGGCGCCTCGGTGCGGGAGATGACGCCGGACAGCGCCCAGGACCTCTACCGGCTGCGCGCCGCCACCGAAGCGGTCGCCGCCGCGATGGCCGTGGAACGCATGACCCCGGCCGGCCTCGCCGCCGTCCAGGAGAAGTACGACCGGCTCGACGAAGCCGTCGGCTCCGGCACGGCCTCCGCCGCGGAACTCTCGGTACTCAACAAGGAGTTCCACTTCGCGCTGTACCAGCAGTCCTCTCCCCTGGTCCTGCAGTACGTCGAGGCACTGTGGGTGCGCTTCATCCCCTCCGCCACCATCTGGACCGAAGACCACGCCCACGCCCTGCAGCGCGATCACCGGCAGATCCTCGACGCCGTCATCCGCGGCGACGCGGCCAGGGCCGCGGAACTCACCAGCGACCACATCCTGCACGCCGCGGCGATCCGCGAACGGGAGCCGGACCTGCGCGCGGCCGGCGGCGACGAGCGCGAGGACTTTCCCGCGATCGCCCCGAACTGACACCCTTACAAGGGAAGGGGTTCGGCACGTCAGGACCTGCTGCCGGGCCGGGTCAAGCGAGCCGAGCGGCCGAAGCAACGCTTACGGCCGCGGCGGCCGACGTAAACGTGCAGACGTTGCTGTACGACGAGCGTCGCGGCCTCCTGCCGGACCGTCTCACCGGGCTTCAATTCGGCGACGGCGAGCGGGTTGCCGCAGCTGAGACCGGTCGCGGTCGCCTCGACCGGAACCTCTGCGCCGGCGGAGCGGACGAAGCCGGTCAGCGTCTCCTTCACCGACCAGCAGGCCGTTCCCTTTTCCGGCCACGGCTCGGCGGGCGGCGGTGGCGTAGCGGTCGTGGACGGCATCGCGGCCAGGGTTCGTCAGGCCCCCTCATCGACTGTCGCGGCGAATGACCGGACCCCGCACCCATCACGACGTCCGCGGCACTCGGGAAGCAGGAGACGCACACTTCGCTGACCCGGTAGAACCAGGCGTCCCCGCCGCTCGACCAACGATCCCCCCACCGCCATCGGGCGGCCGGTCTCGGCAAGCAGATCCAGGACCTGCACCCGCGTCGGGTCGGCGAGCGTCCGGAACCACTCGGCGTAGATTTTGGCGGCGACGCGGTCCAGTACAGCACCCCCTCATCACTCACCGGCGATAGAGCTACCGCAAGGAAGCTGCAGGCTGCACCCTGAGTGTCTCTGAATAGGACGTTATACACCGCGCACTCTGCGAGCGGGCCGTTGCGTTGATCAAGCGAATGCTCCCGAGCTCACCGTCATACGTCCTCCGACGACGCATCCTGTCATCGTGATCTCGCATCGACCACTCGCAGAACCGGCGCCGCCTACAACCGGGACCGTGGACCTGCTAGCGCAATGGGTGGCCACCGACAAGCCCACCCGCACTTCTCCCCCTCCGACCACCGCGGCGGACTTCGGTTCGCCTTCTACGGCCGCACCTCGACCACCCGCCATCAAGACCGCGTGTCATCGCAGGGCTGGCAACGGAACATGGCCAACGACCTCATCGCGAGCCACGGCCGGATCGTTGCCGCGTACTTCGACGCCGGCACCTCCCACCGCGTCCCATGGACACAACGACCGCACACTGCACGGCTCATGGCCGAGATTGGCGCGCCAGACAAGACTATCGATGCAATCGTGGTCGGTGAGTACGAGCGCGCGTTCACCGGCTCGCAGTTCACCACCCTGTATACATGGTGCACCCGCCACGGCATCCAGTTGTGGCTGCCCGAAACCGGCGGCCCCGTCGATCTCACCAACCGCGATCACCGGGCGCTGATGGCGCTTCTCGCGACCCAGTCGCAGCGCGAAGTGCTCCGCGCCCGCCACCGGGTGCTGGCGGCGATGCACAACCAGGCCACCCGACAAGGCCGCTACCTCGGAGGACGGCCACCCTACGGCTACCAGCTCGTCGACGCTGGCCCCCACCCCAACCCCGCCGACGCCCGCTGGGGCCGACGCCTCCAGCGCCTCGCACCCGACCCACGAACCGCACCCCACGTCGCCTGGATGTTCCGCCAGCGTCTCGCCGGGCACAGCATCGCCAGCATCGCCCGACACCTCAACGAACGCGATATCCCCTGCCCGTCCAGCGCCGATCCAGACCGCAACCGGCATCGAACCCGCAGTGCCTGGACCCTACGCACCGTCGCCGTCATCCTGGCGAACCCGCGCTACACCGGCCGCCAGACCTGGAACCGCCGCGCCACCGGCACCGAAGGCCCATCCTCAACGCCCGCGCTGTCGGCGAAGGCTGCCCATCCGGCGCTGATCACGGAGCAGGACTTCGTCGCCGCGCAGCAAGTCCGTGCGGCGCGCCCCGCTGGCGACGGTCAGGCTCGCCGATTCGCCCTCGCCGGGCTCATCCACTGCGGCGTTTGCAACCGGCGGCTGGACTCCCACTGGAACCACGGGCGACCGACGTACCGCTGCCGCCATGGCCACACCAGCAGCCAACGCGCGGGCCAACCGCGGCCGAAGACGCTCTACATTCGCGAAGATCACCTCGTGGACGAGATCCACGTCCGGCTCGGCGTTCAAGACGGTGACGGCCACGCCACGCTGGAGTCAGTTCGGACACGGAGCAGCCGCGTCGCGACAGCGCTACGAGGCTCGGGACAGTTCGTCGTCTACGACGACGCCGGATGGCAACTGGAGAAGATTGATTCAAGCTAGGCTACGATCGCCCGAGCTTCAAGATCGCGTTCCGCGATCCGTGGGGTAATACTGTGTCCGAGGGGGGACTTGAACCCCCACGCCCGTTAAGGGCACTAGCACCTCAAGCTAGCGCGTCTGCCATTCCGCCACTCGGACCTGCTGAAGAAAGAGTATACGGCCACTCCGCCCCCTCGTTCAGGGGGGTGTCGATCCACCTCTCACCCTCGTCTGGCATGATCGGCGGTTTTCGACGGGCTGCATCGATCCAGTCGCCCTGGAGCTGCGCAGGTGGGTGGGTCGCGAGCGGCGAACACATGGTTTACAAGACCGCTTCGGCTTCCTAGGATTCGCCGGGCAAGACAGCGCGTTCGAGCGCCCTCGCCGAGTGGAGGTTGCGGTATGGCGCGCGCCGGCCGGTCTGATGATGAGTTTTCCGTTGACGAGCTTCTTCGGGAGACTGGGGCCATGCCTCGGTCCCTCGGGGCCTACGTCCCCATCACGCGGGTTCGGGAAGCCGATACCGGGGATGGGTACCGCGAACGGCTCGAGGAACGGGCTCGGGAGGCCGCCGCCGGTCAGCAGCGTGCGGGGCGGCGGATTCGGTGGGTCTCCGCCGTCTGCGGGGGCGTTGTCGTCCTCGGGAGCCTGGTCATCATCGCCGTCACCTCGGAGAGCTCTCCCGGGCGGCAGGCCGCCATGGCTCCCGATCCGCTCGCTCCCGCCACCACTCCGCGCACCACCGCCACCGCCGAGGCGGCAAGACCCTCGCCGGTGCCCACCGTGATCCGGCAGACCTCCGCGTCTCCGACCACCACGGCGCCGAAGACCACCGCCTCCAGCCCGTCCCAGGCTGCCCCTCCTCCCCCGCCGCCCGCTCCGGTTGCCTCGTGCTCCGTGCGGTACGACATCACCGACCAGTGGCCCAACGGCTTCACCGCCAACGTCTACGTCACCAACACCGGCAACCAGACGCTCGCCCCGTGGACCTCCACCTGGAACTTCACCGCCGGGCAGCAGGTCACGCACAGCTGGAACGGCGACTACTCGCAGAGCGGCTCGCGGGTCACCATGAAAGCGGTTTCCTACAACCTGACGCTGACCCCGGGCGCGACCGTCAACATCGGCTTCAACGGCTCTTTCGGCCGCGACAACCCCAAGGCCGTCGGCTTCACGCTCAACGGCGCCCGCTGCCAGACGACCTAGGCGAGCACCTCGCGCATGAACTCCACCAGCCAATGCTGGGCCGGGCTGCGGGCGTGCGTGTGCCGCGTGTACACCGACACCTGGGCCGGCTCGACCTCCAGCGGCAGCTCGAACAGGCGGACGCGGTGCTCGGCCGCGAACACCTCCGCCACCAGCCGGGGGACCATCGCCACCAGCTCGCCGTCCTGGACCAGGTACGGCAGGGCCGCGAACCGGGTCACCTCGAGCACCACGCGGTCCAGCAGGCCGGATGCCTCGAGCGCGCGGCGCGGGCCGTTGTGGCCCGTCGGGCCGAACACCGTCACGTGGCGCTCCGCCGCGAGCTGGTCGAACGAGACTTCCGACGCAAGCCGCGGGTGGTCGAGTGCCACCATGCCCAGGTAGCCCTCGGAAAACAGCGGGATCCGGGCGACGCGCTGGGAGCTGATCAGCGGGGACGCGATGAACGCGTCGATCTCGCCGCGGCCGAGCTGGTCGGCCGCGCGGTCGACGTCCAACGGCCGGACCGTCAGCGTCACGCCGGGCGCGCGAGACGGCAGCGCCGCCATCAGGCGCGGCAGCAGCGAGATCTCCCCCAGGTCCGACAGGCACAGCGTGAACGCCGCCCGGGCCGTCGACGGCGAGAACGACTTCGCGCCGCTGACCGCCGTCTCGATCTCCGACAGCGCGCTGTGCAACGGCTCGTAGAGCGCGCGGGCGGTCGTCGTGGGCACCAGGCCGCCGCCGGTGCGGCGGAACAGCTCGTCGGAGAACCGGCGCCGCAGCTTCTGCAGGCTGTAGCTGATCGTCGGCTGCGTGACGTGCAGCGACTCGGCCGTCGCCGTCACGCTGCGGGTCTCGTACAGCAGCACGAACGTGCGCACCAGGTTCAGGTCGAAGTCCGGCATATCGATCCCATCGATGAAGCAACGAGCCAACATCTATTGGAACACGGCCGCGGCGCTCCATAGGGTCGGTCCGACTTCAAGGAGGCACCGATGCCCACCGCCCGCCGGCTCGCCCACGAGTTCCTGGACCGCCGAGGCCTGACGACCATCTTCGGCAACCCCGGGTCCAACGAGCTGCCGTTCCTCGCCGAGCTGCCGGAGCACTTCCGGTACGTCCTCGGCCTGCACGAAGGCGCCGTCGTCGGGATGGCCGACGGCTACGCCCAGGCGACCGGCCGCCCGGTGCTGGTCAACCTGCACGCCGCCGCCGGCTCCGGCAACGCGATGGGCGCGCTCACCAACGCCGTCTACTCCCGTTCTCCCCTGGTGCTCACCGCCGGCCAGCAGGTCCGGACGGCGATCGGGCTGGAGGCGATGCTCGCCAACGTCGAGGCGACGCAGCTGATGCGGCCGCTGGTCGCCTGGTCGGGTGAGCCGAGCTGCGCCGCCGACGTCCCGCGTTCGCTCGCCCAGGCGGTGTTCGAGGCCGAGCTGCACCGGCGGCCGAGCTACCTCTCGGTGCCCTACGACGACTGGGCCGTCGAACTGACCGAGACCGCGACGCTCGACCGGCAGGTCCACAAAGGTCTGGCACCGAGCGAAGCCCAGCTGGACGACCTCGTCGGGAGCGTTGCCGGGGCGAAGAACCCGGCGCTGGTGCTGGGCGGTGACATCGACGCCACCGGGCTCTTCGACCGGGCCGTCGCGCTGGCCGAGCACCTCGGGCTGCCGACCTGGGTGGCGCCGTCGCCGCACCGGCTGCCGTTCCCCCACCGGCACCGGCTCTTCCGCGGCGTGCTGCCCGCCGGCATCGCGCCGGTGTCGGCCGCGCTGACCGGGCACGACCTCGTGCTGGTGCTCGGCGCGCCGGTGTTCCGCTACCACCAGCACGTTCCCGGCGCGTACCTGCCCGAGGGCACCCGGCTGATCCAGGTCACCGACGACTTCGGCGCCGCGGCCCGCGCGCCGATGGGCGAGGCGCTGGTCGCCGACCCCGCGCCGGTGATCGAAGCGTTGCTGGCGAAGATTCCCGCCAGGGAGGCCCAACTCGGCTACGTCGGGAACCCGGAGCCGAAGACCGGCGGGAAGGCGCTGCACCCGGAGCAGGTGTTCGCCGCCCTGCGCGCCACCCAGGCCGACGACACGCGCTACGTCGTCGAGTCGACGTCGACGAACTCGGCCTGGTGGCGGCAGATGGACCTGCGCCGCGAAGGGTCCTACTTCTTCCCCGCCGCCGGTGGGCTCGGCTTCGGTCTGCCCGCCGCGGTCGGCGTCGCGATGGGCAGCCCGGACCGCCCGGTCGTCGGCGTCATCGGCGACGGCTCGGCCAACTACGGCATCACGGCGTTGTGGTCGGCCGCGCACTACCGCGTGCCGGTCACCTTCGTGATCCTGCGCAACGGCGTCTACGGCGCCCTGCGGTGGTTCGGCGAGCTGCTCGGGACGCCGGACGTGCCCGGCACGGAAATCCCCGGGCTCGACTTCACGGCCATCGCGGCCGGTTACGGCGTCGAAGCCGCCATCGCCCGCGACGAAGACGACTTGCGTGCCCAGCTCAAGACGACCCCGGACGGCCCGCGGCTGATCCAGGTCGACACCGAACCGACCACACCGGAGTGATCATGACTCTGCTCGATGAGTACTTCGTCCGCGGCACCGGCGGCACCCGGCCGGTCGTCGAACCCGCCACCGGGGCGATCCTGGGCCGGGTGGGCGTCGCGACGCCGGCGGACGCCGCGGAGGCCGCCACGGCGGCCGCGAAGGCCCAGCGCGACTGGGCCCGGCGCAAGCCCGCCGAACGCGCCGCGGTGCTGCGCCGCGCCGGCGAGCTGTGGGAGACGCACGCCGCCGAGGTGCAGGACTGGATCGTCCGCGAAGCCGGTTCGACGCGGCCCAAGGCCGGGATCGAGACCGAGATGGCGGCCGGGATCTGCTTCGAGGCCGCCGCTCTGCCGACGCACCCGCTCGGCGAGGTGCTCAGCACCGGCGAACCCCGCTGGTCGCTGGCCCGCCGCGTCCCGGCCGGCGTGGTTTCGGTGATTTCGCCGTTCAACTTCCCGCTGATCCTGGCCATCCGCTCGGTGGCGCCCGCGCTCGCGCTCGGCAACGCCGTGCTGCTCAAGCCCGACCTGCGCACGGCGGTGTGCGGCGGGGTGAGCATCGTGCGCGTCTTCGAGGAAGCCGGGCTGCCCGAGGGCCTGCTGCACCTGCTGCCCGGGGACGCCGGCGTCGGCGCCGCGGTGGTCGACGCGCCGGAGGTGTCGGTGGTGTCGTTCACCGGCTCGACCGCGGCCGGGCGGAAGGTCGGCGAAGCCGCCGCGCGCTCGCTCAAGCGCGTGCACCTCGAACTCGGCGGCAACAACGCGCTCGTCGTGCTGCCGGGCGCCGACGTCGCCAAGGCCGCCTCCGCCGGCGCGTTCGGCTCGTTCCTGCACCAGGGCCAGATCTGCATGACCACCGGCCGGCACCTCGTGCACGAGTCCCAGGTGGACGAATACGTCGAAGCCCTCGCCGAGAAGGCGCGCCGGCTGCCGGTCGGGAACCCGGCCGAGGGCGACGTCGCGCTCGGCCCGATCATCGACGACCGCCAGCTCGCGCACGTCACCGACGTCGTCGACCGCAGCGTCGCGGCGGGCGCGCGGGTGCTCGCGGGCGGAAAGCCCGACGCGCCGTTCTACCCGCCGACCGTCCTCTTCGGACTCGACGACGCGAGCCCGGCCTGGCGCGAGGAGATCTTCGGCCCGGTCGCGCCGGTGCGCGCCTACCGCGACCTCGACGAGGCCGCCCGGCTGGTCAACGACTCGGAGTACGGCCTGTCGGTCGGCATCCTCGGCGACGTCGGCACGGCGATGCAGCTGGCCGAGGAGGTCCGCTCCGGCAAGGTGCACATCAACGAGCAGACCGTCGGCGACGAGCCGACCGCGCCCTTCGGCGGCGTCGGCGACTCCGGCAACGGCTCCCGCTTCGGCGGGGCGAAAGCCAACATCGAAGCCTTCACCGAGACCCAGTGGCTGACCGTCCGTGCGGACATCGCGCCCTACCCGTTCTGAGGAGACGACCATGACGACGTCCCGTGGCCCGTGGACGGCGGTCCTCTGCTGGCTGACCGTCCTGCTCGAGGGGTACGACCTGGTCGCGCTCGGCGCCACCATCCCGACCCTGCTCAAAAGCGGCTACCTCGGCTTCACCGCGGCCGGCGCGACGGTGGTCGCGACGGTGTCGCTGATCGGCGTGGCCGTCGGCGCCGCCGGCCTCGGCCCGCTCACCGACCGGTTCGGCCGCCGCGTGCTGCTCATCGGCTCGGTGCTGTTGTTCTCGCTGTTCACCCTGCTGACGCCGCTCGCGCCGAACGTCGCGACGTTCGGGATCTTCCGGTTCGTCGCCGGGCTCGGGCTCGGCGCGTGCATGCCGGTGGCGCTGACCGTGATGTCGGAGAACCTGCCGGCCCGGCGGCGCGCCAGCGCGAGCACGTTCACCATGACCGGCTACCACGTCGGCGCGGTGCTGACGTCGGTGCTCGCGCTGTCCGCGAAGGAGGACTGGCACCTGCTGTTCTACGGCGGCGGGATCGTCGGCCTGCTCGCCGTGCCGCTGATGTGGTGGAAGCTGCCGGAGTCCGCGGCCTACCTCGCGGCGCGCGAGACGGCCGAGCGCGTGGGGCTGCGCGACCTGCTCGGCGGCCGGTTCCGGCGGATCAGCATCGCCGTGTGGACCGGTTCGTTCATGGGCCTGCTGCTGGTCTACGGGCTCAACACCTGGCTGCCGCAGCTGATGCGCACGGCGGGCTACCCGATTTCGACGTCGATCACGCTGCTGCTGGTGCTCAACATCGGCGCGGTGCTCGGGCTGGTGCTGGCCGGCACGATCGCCGACCGGTTCGGGATCCGCCCGATCGCCCGGATCTGGTTCGGCGCCGGAGCGGTGCTCCTGGCGGCGCTGAGCCTGCGGATCGGCAATGCGTTCGTGCTCAACGCGGTCGTGCTGCTGACCGGCGTGTTCGTGTTCTCCGCGCAGGTGCTGATCTACGGCTACGTCGCGCAGGCGTTCCCGGCGCACGTCCGGGGTACCGCGCTGGGGCTGACGTCGGCGGTCGGCCGGCTGGGCTCGATCCTCGGGCCGTTCGTCACCGGGGCGCTGGTCACGGCCGGGATCGCGTATCCGTGGGGCTTCTACTTCTTCGCCGTCGTGGCCGTTCTGGGGCTGGGCGCGATGGTGCTGCTGCGCGGGGGAACGCCGGCCGAGGAACGGTTGACGCCGATCTCCGCCGGGTAACCGCCGAGGATCGGCCACCCGAGGAGGAACGATGTCGCAGCCCCACGACGAAACCGGCGAAGTGGACTCGAGCGGGAATCCGGTCGAGGAGCCACCTCGCCGCGCAGAGCCCGACGGGCCGCTGGAAGACGAAGACGCGAAGGCGCGGCCGGGACATCCGGCCACGCAGGAGAACTTCCGCGGCGGCGACTAGACCGTGTCCTCCGGACGGCGGCGCCCCAGCGTCGCCTCCGGGTGCTCGGTGCGGCGGTCGGAGTCGCGCAGGACCTCGCGGGCCTGGCCCTCGGGGTCCGCGCTCTCGACGGCCTGTTCTTCGGGCAGCAGTTCGGCGCGGGTTTCGGTGCGGTCGGGCGTGTCGTCCATGGTCGACGGGTACCCGGTCCGGACCGGTCTCAGACACTCAGCCAGCCGACGGCGAGCGCGATGACCAGGCCGGCGACCATCAGCACGAGCACGCCGGTGAGGACCAGCCACAGCACCGGCATCGCTTTGGACGGCATCGGCTGCGGGTGTGACAGGCCGGACGTCTGCGCGGAGTCGGGCGGGGTGCTGCCCGGGGGCACGCCGCCCCCGGGTTCCAGGTCCGGGGTCCGGCGGGGGTCCGGATCCGGCGGTTGGGCGGTCATGGGGTACGTCCTTCCGTCGCTTCCGCGGCGGGTGCCCGGCCGGGGGCCGGGCAAACCCCGGCTCCCTCCCGCGGGCGGCGGTTGCCGGCCGTGTTTCGGCGCAACCCGGCCGGGCCGCCCCCGACAACCCCCGCCTCACTCCCGCGAACGCCGGCTACCAGCCGCATCCCGGCGCAGCTGGTCCGTCTGAGCCGAGATCTCGCCGAGCTGCTCGGCCAGGCCGGCGTGCGCGCCCCTCAGGTGTGGCTGGGCTGCGGCCAGCGGGGGGAGCAGCGTCGCCGGGTCGTCGTCGCCGAGGGCTGCTCCGAGGCGGTCCGCGCTCTCCTGGGCTGCCGGGCCGAGGCCGTCCAAAGCGCTGACGCGGCCGGCCAGCTGGCGCAGGATCGCCGAATTGCGGCGGGCCCAGTCCGCGACCGCCCGGTCGCCCGCGCGGCGGTCGCGTTCCGCGTCCACCCGGGCCTCGCCCGTCTTCTCCCCCGTGTGCGACGGCTGCAGCCTCAAGTACCGCCGTTCCGCGGCCTGGCGGCTCGCGACACCCAAAGCCGGCGCGAGGGCCACCCAGCTGGCGCCCGCCGCCCGGGCCGCGGTGATCAGCTCCGGTTCCCAGCTCGCCAGGTGCTCCCGCAGCAGCCGGAGGCCGGACAACGCGGCCAGGACCTCGTCCTGGTCACCCACGCCCGCGCGGGCGGCCGCGACCACCTCCTCGATCCGGCGCAGGGCGCCGGTGGGATCGGTTCCGTCCATCACGTCATCCTTTCGACGACCCACATCTTGTCATCGTTTTGACGACATGCTAGAACAGAGCCGCGTGTTGACACCAGAGTTGTCAGATTCCAGGAGGTGGGTCCCGATGTTGATGCGCACCGACCCGTTCCGCGACCTCGACCGGTTCGCCCAGCAGGTCTTCGGCGCCGGCACCTGGTCGAAACCGGCCGCGATGCCGATGGACGCCTACCGCGCCGGCGACGAGTTCGTGGTGTGCTTCGACCTCCCCGGCGTCGATCCCGGCGCTGTCGAGCTGGACGTCGAACGGAATGTCCTCACCGTCAAGGCCGAACGACGGCCCCTGCCCAGCGGTGACGACGTCCGGATGCACGTCTCCGAACGGCGGCTCGGCGTGTTCTCCCGCCAGCTGTTCCTCGGCGACACCCTGGACACCGAGCACATCACCGCGAACTACGACGCCGGGGTGCTGACCGTCCGCATCCCCATCGTCGAGAAGGCGAAGCCGCGGCGCATCGAGATCGACGCCGCCGGCGACCGCACGCGGCTCGAAGCCTGACGTTCGATCGAGGCGGGGGCCTTGGCGCCCCCGCCTCCACCGCGCCGAGGAGGGCGTGCGGTGACCGGAATTCCGACGACCCACAGCGTGACACCCCTGCTCGAGGAACTGCTCGCCCGGATCGCGGCCGACGTGCCGGGCGCCCTCGGCGCGGCGGTGTCCGTGCACCACCGCGGCGGCCCCCTGCACGTGGCGGCCGCGCACGGCCTCTCCGCGGCGTTCGTCCCGGCGCAGCTGAACGGGTTCGACGGCCCCGTCCCGGCCGCCGGCCGCACCGGCGAGCCGGTGGTGACCGCGGACGTCTACGCCGACGACCGCTGGCCGTCCCTGACGCTGAGCGGACTGCTGGAACACCACCCCGCGCTCGCGGCGGACTGGCCACGAGTGCGCGGGGTCGCGGCCCTGCCCTCGGTGTGGGAGACCGAAGGGACACTGGTCCTGTCGGTCGCCCTCGATCGCCCCGCCACCGACGAGACCGTGAACGTGCTCCGGCGCCACGAGCGGCTCGCCGCGATGGCGCTGGTCGTCGCCGAAGCGACCCAGCCGGACCGGACCGAGCAGATGCTGGACCTCCTGCAGTCGCGAGCAGCGCTGGAGGAAGCCAAGGGCATCGTCATCGCCCTCCGCCGCTGCGACCCCGACGAAGCCTGGAACACGCTGCGACGGGCGAGCCAGGAGTTCAACGTCAAGGCGCGCGAACTCGCCGTCGCGCTGGTGGAACTGCTCGGCGGCGCCCCGGCTCCCCAGCCCGCCGGCGAGCGCACGATCCACCCCGGCCCGGCCGCGCGACGCGCCGCGCGACAGGTGCTGAGCGCTCTCGAAAGCCGCTGATTCAGGGCCGTTCGACGCGGAAGACCGCGATGCGCTCCGCGGCCGCCGCGACCGCGTCCGGCGTCGGCGCGGCCGCCAGGCCGGTCGTCACGAACCGCTTCCCCACGCTCGACGGGCTCGTTTCGACGAGCCGGCGCAGGACCGGCCGCCGCTCTTCGACCGGCAGTTCGGCCAGCCGCGCGATCGACGAACGGCGGCCGCGGGTGAGCGTCACCTCGCCCGCGGCCCGCACGTTCGCCACCCAGGCCGCCTTCGGATACGCCTGGACGATGTAGTGCTGCCCGCCGATGGGGTTGACCGCGATCGGGAACGTGCGCGGGACGCCGGTGCGGCGGCCCGGCACGGTGAGCAGCTGCATCGGGCCGAAGGCGACGCCGAGCCGCTGCAGCCCGACCACGATCTTGTTGCCGGCGTTGACCATCCGGCGGTAGCTCTGCGCTGTTGTCATGCCTCGACGGTACACCAACTCATACGGAACTCGTATGATCCGAAATTCGTATTTACTTTCGCTCGGGACCGGGCTCCGGCTCCGGCGGCAGCGGATCCGGCACGGGCACACTGCCGGGTTCCGGAAGCGGCCGGTCCGGCGGCGGGTCCGTCTCCGGGACGACGGGGTCGGGCGGTATCGGCGGTGCGGTCATCGGTTTTCCCTCCGCCACGCGCCGCCCGCGGTCCGGGCGGCCATCACCTGGTGGGCTACCCGCTGCGGTTGACTCTGACACCGTGTCAGGCGCTATCCCGGACGCCATGACACCTTTCCGCACCGCGACCGGGGTGGCCGCCGGGATCCGCCGCGGCGAGCTCTCGGCGCGTGACCTGACCGAACAGCTCCTCGCGCGCATCGACGCCTCCACCGTCAACGCCGTGATCGCGACCTGCCGCGCCTCCGCGCTCGAAGCCGCGGAGCAAGCCGATCGGGCGATGGCGCGCGGTGACGACGTCGGGCCGCTGCACGGTGTCCCGATGACGATCAAGGACGCCTTCGCCGTGCAAGGCCTGCCCACCACGTGGGGCGAGCCGGCGTTCGAAGACTGCGTCGCGGACGAAGACGCGGCGGTCGTCGAACGGCTGCGGGCCGCGGGCGCGATCGTCGCCGGCAAGTCGAACGTCCACCACCTGCTCGCGGACTTCGGCCGGACCGAGAACCCGCTCCACGGGCGGACGCTCAACCCGAGGGACCCCAGCCGGACGCCGGGCGGGTCGAGCGGCGGTGCCGCGGCCGCGCTCGCCGACGGCCTGACCTACCTCGAATACGGCTCCGACCTGGCCGGGTCGATCCGGATCCCGGCCGCCTACTGCGGTGTCCACGGCCTCAAGCCCACCCCGGGCACGGTGCCGCTGCGCGGCTTCCAGCCACCGGGACCGCCCGCGCCGCTCGTCCGGGAATTCCCCTCGGTGGTCGGCCCTCTGGCCCGGTCGGCGGCCGATCTGCGGCTGGCGCTGCACGTCACCGGCGGTCCGTTGCGGCCGGCCCGCCGATCCCGGCTCGACGACTTCCGCGTCGGTGTCGTGCTCGACGATCCGGCCTGCCCGGTGACCGGCGAGGTCGGCGCGGCGCTGTCGGACGCCGTCGACGCGCTGGCCCGCGCCGGGGTGCGGGTCCGCGAGGGCTGGCCGGCGGACGTCGACCCGAGCGCCCAGGCCGAGGCGTTCGGCTTCCAGGTGGAACTGTTCTTCGCGAGCCAGGAAGGACGTGCGCCGGCCGGCACCGCCGAGCAGGAGCAGCGGCGGTTCGCGGCCGGGGCGGCCTGGGACCGGTACTTCGCCGGCATCGACGTCTTCCTCTGCCCGACGGTGTTCACCACCGCGCCCGCCCACGACGACCGGCACCGCTACGACGACCAGGTGTTCTGGATCGCCCAGGCGTCGCTGCCCGGGCTGCCGGCGGTCACGGCCCCGGTGGGGCCGGCCGGGCTGCAGGTCGTCGGGCCCGCGCACGAGGACGACACCGCGATCACGTTCGCGGAACTCGCCGAGGACGTCGTCGGCGGGTTCGTCCCGCCTGGGGCAGGATCGGGCCGTGTTCTCGATCGGTGACTTCGCCCGCCACGGCCGGGTTTCGGTCCGGATGCTGCGCCACTACGACGCACTCGGGCTGCTGCGCCCGGCCCGCGTCGACCCGGCGACCGGCTACCGTAGCTACACGGCGGCCCAGCTGGCGCGGCTCAACCGGATCGTCGCGCTGAAGGACCTCGGCTTCACCCTGGAGCAGGTGGCGACGCTGCTGGCGGACGAGGTCACGGTCGAGCAGGTCCGCGGCATGCTGACGCTGCGGCGCGCGGAGCTGGAAGCCGCGCTGGCCGAGGGAGCGGCCCGGCTGGCGCGGGTCGAAGCCCGGCTGCGGACGATCGAGGCGGAAGGCCGCCTGCTCGCCGACGACGTCGTCGTCAAGGAGCTGCCCGGAATGCGGGTGGTGGAGCTGACCGGGATCGCGGCGGGCTTCGCCCCGGAGGCGATCGGGCCGGTGGTGCACCCGCTGTGCGCGGAGCTCGGCCGGCGGCTCCCGCAGGCGGACGTCACGCCGGCGGGGCGGCTGACCTGCTACTACGAGCAGCGCGCGGAGGACGAGGTCGTGGTGCACGCCGCGATCCCGGCGGCGGTCGGCGGCGGTGACCTCGACGGCCTGACGGTGGCGGACCTGCCGGCCACCCGCGCGGCGACGCTCGTCCACCGCGGCCCGATCGACGACGTCCTGCCCGCGTGGCAGGCGGTGGTGCGGTGGATCGACGACCACGGCCGCCGGTCGGCCGGGCCGCAGCGGGAGGTCTACCTCGATTGCCCGGAGGACCCGGCAGGCTGGGTGACGGAACTGCAGGAGCCGATCAGCTGAGCGCGGCGAGCCGGTCCGCGAGCCTCCTGCTGCCCGCCCGCACGGCCAGGTCCCGGATCTCGCCCAACCCGAGGTCACCGAGGCTGAACTGGCGGACGATCCGGGTCACCCGGCTCTTCACCTGCTCCACGTCCCCGCGGACGGCCCGGCCGAGGTAGGCGTCGAGCCGTTCCAGGAAGGCGCGTTCCCGGGCGCCTCGGTCGGCGCACCACAGGTGCACCAGGTCGGTGCCCAAGACGGCGAACGAGCCCATCTTGGCCAGGGGTACGGGTCCGTCCGGCTGGAAGCTCTTCGCGGGCAGGGTCACCCGCCACCCGCCCTGCGCCGTGCGGGTCGGGGGATGATCGGCGATCCCCTTGCCGGTGAGCCAGGCCTTGATCCTGGCCTCCGTCTGCTCGGCGCTCACCGCACGGGCGTCCGACTCGAGGACCCCCAGGATTTCGGGAGTCGATTCGCAGAGCGCGCCGAGCTCCGGGTCGGCGACGTCGCTCGCCTGGGTGTAGACCAGCTGCCGGGTCCGGCCGGCCGAGCCGGTCGCGCGCACGACGAACATCGGCAGGTACACGCACTCTTCGCCGAGGCTCTCCGGGTGCTCGATCCGGGTCGGCAGGTTGTAGTGGTCGCGATCCGCGCGTCCGGCCAGCTCCGCGAGGGCCTCCCGGCGGAAGCCGTGGCTGGTGTGGAGCATCCGGTAGGTGCGCGCGCCCTCCTTGGCCGTAGCCGCCGGGATTTCGTCGACGGCCAGGAAGGTGACCACCCCGGCGTCGTAGTACGGGCGGCTCAGCGGGACCGACCGGAACCCGTCGAAGTACAGCTTCCGGCGGTCCTCGCGCCGGGCGACGTAACACACCTGGTCCCGGTGGGACTGCCGCCCGAGGTCGGTCAGTTCGACGCGCCCGCCGACCCACCGGAGGTGGCCGATCCGGCCGAGGACCCGCAGCGCCCGGTCGACCAGCGCGTGGTCCAGCGCGAAGAACCCGGCCAGTTCCGCCACGGTGCCCAGGCCGGCCTCGGCGATCCCGCGCTCGAGGTACCGGTCGATCAGCTCGTACGGCCGGCCGTCGGTGGTCGTCGCCCGCACTTCGACCTGCCAGACCGGCAGCAGGATCGCGAAGATCCGGGTCGGGGTCAGGCCCTGGCCGAAGGCCGCGTCTTCGAGAGCGCGTTCCTCCGGGTATCGCAGCAGCCGGCCGGTCATGACGCGTCCCGCAGGTCGTCCAGCAGGCGCGCGATGTCCTGGTACGACCGGACGTCCCCGGCCGCGGCGGCGTGCTCGCCCAGCGAGCGGGCCAGCTCGCGGAAGTCGCCGTCACGCGCCAGCCGGAGCATGGCGAGGTCGCCGATCAGCACCAGCTGCTGCTTGGCGCGGGTGAACGCGACGTTCGCCCGGCGCAGCTCGCGCAGGAACCCGACGTTCTTCGACCGGTTGCTGCGGGTGAACCCGTAGAGGATCACGTCCCGTTCGCCGCCCTGGAACGAGTCCACGGTCCCCACGTTGGTGTCGATCGTGTCCTGCTCCGGGATCTGCGCGCGGAGCAGCTCCTTGACGAGTTTCACTTGCGCCGCATAGGGAACGATGAGCGCCCACTCCTCGTGCCGCCGGTGGTAGAAGGCCGCGAGCTCGCCGAGCAGGCGGGCCTCCGCGAGGTTGACCGTGCCGCCCGGCAGCCGCGGATCCCAGTCACGGGCCGGGGTTTCGGCGCGCTGGGCCACCGAAAGGCCCGAGGTGTCCACGAACGCCAGCGGGCTGGCGAACAGCGGGTCGTCGTGGTCGCGCTCCACCATCGTCTTGAGCGTGTTGCGGTAGAACGTCTCCGAGATGAAGTCGGCGATGACCTTCGGCATCCGGCGCTGCTGACGCAGCTGGACGACGTGGCTCTCCGGCAGGTGCCCGACGAGCACCTCCAAAGCGCTCTTCGTGACGAGGTCGCGGACGGCGGGGTCACCGCTGCGGTCCGCCCAGGCTTCGACCTCGTCGTCGACGAACGGCGGCAACTGACGGTCGTCGCCCACCAGCACCGTCCGCTCGGCCCGCACGAGCGGCACCAGCAGGTTGTTGACGCTGATCTGGCCGGCTTCGTCGACGATGGCGAGGTCGAACTCCACCTCGGCGATCTCCGAACGCGACGCCGCGCCGATGCACGTCGCACCGATCACGTCGGCGTAGCGGATCAGCTCCGGGTAGAGCTGCTCGACCGCACCGGAGGCCTCCTCGTGCCATTCGTCGAGCAGCTTCGCCCGGGCTTCCAGCAACGCCAGCCGCGGACCGAGCCACTGGTGGAACCGGATGAGCCCGGCCATGGCCGCTTCGGCGTCGCCGTCGTCGTGGAGCACCGGCAAGGCGTCCGCCGGCCCCACGGCGGCCCGGACGGCGTGCGCGGCCGCCATCGCCTCCGCTCGGCGTTCGTCGGTCCGGCGACCGGCTTCTCCGAGGGCCTGCCGGGCGAGCTGGACCTCGGGGACGTCCCTGGTGGCCAGGTCGAGCGCGTGCCCGGCCGCGTCCACGGCACTGCGCAGCCGGTCGGCGGCCTGCCGGAGCCCGGCGAGTTCGGTGTTCCCGGCGGCCAGCAGACGTGCTCGCCGCTGAGCCAGGGCCCTGGCGAGAAAGCCGGGCCACGGCGGCCGGGCGCGCGCCTGCTGATCGCGCTGCGCGAGACGGTTCACCTTGTCCTGCCGCTTGGCGGCCTTCGCCTGCCGGCGGGTGAGCGAGGCGACCGCGGCCGCGAACTGCTCCTGGGCCGGTCCGCCGAAGTGGCGTCGCACCTGTCCCAGGTGGTCCGCGGCGGCGCGGAGCGCACCGAGCGTCTTGCCGAGTTCCCCGATCCGGCGGCCGAGCTCCTGGGCCCAGCGTCCGGCGTTCGGCAGGCCCGCGTACTTCGGGCGGGCCGCCGCGGTGGTGGCCAGCACCTCGGCCCGCAGCTCGGCGGCCAGCCGTTCCAGCAGGAACGGGCGGCCGGACGCATCGACCTTGCCCTCGTTGCCGACCCGGACGACCACGACGTCCGCGGGCAGCTTGGCCAGGACGTTGTCCACCGCCCGGTTCGTGTGGGAGGCCACGAGCACGGGTCCTCGCTCGGGAGCCAGCGCGCACGCCCGCGCGATCTGGCTGATCGTCCGCGTCTTGCCCGTGCCCGGTGGCCCGAGGACCACCAGCAGGTCGGGCACGCCGAGCGCGTTCCGGAACGCGGCGAGCTGGTCTTCGTCGAGTTCTTCGCCCGGCTGCGCCGGAACCGGCCGGTACGGCTGCACCCGGTGGTCGACGAGCACCGGGAGCAGGGACCGGTTGCGGGTCCGCCCGGTCCGCAGGAGGGCGACCGCCTCGCGCTGCTTGGCGTAGACGACGTCGCTGGAGCTGAGTTCCAGTTCTCCCTGCTGCGCCAGTCGTTCCCAGCTGATCGGCTGGTCGAAGCGGACCGTCACCCGGTCGCCGGCGGTCCGGGTGACCTGGCCGCGCTGTTCCGGTTCGCCGCGCACCTGCACGAACCTGTCGCGGTCCGGAACCCGGCCGCCGACGACCCGGAAGACGTAGACCGACGAACCGGTGTACCGCCGCTCCCCCACCGTTTCCACGGCCCGGTACGGGTAGGCCGGCGCCGAACGGGTCCGGTTCGCGGCCAGCTGCTGGTCGGTGTCGATCACCTCGTCCAGCCGGTCGAGGAACCGCGTGTGCTCGGGCACCTCCCGGACCGGCCGCTCCCGGTTCAGGTGCAGCCCGGCCCAGGCCTGTTCGATCCGCGGCCAGTGCGCGGACGACCCGGGCGGGATCTCGCGGCGTTCGAAGACGGTGTGCCACGCCGTGCGCAGGAGCAGGCAGCCCCGAGCCAGCCGATCGTGGTCCTGCAGCCGGATCGGGGTGATCCCCGCGATCGTGTAGGCGTCGCCGTACTGGGTGACGAAGAGCCGCACCAGGTAGGTGTGGGTGTGCAGCAGCAGGCTCGGGTCGCCATCCGGGCGCTGCGGCGGGCTCAGCGTGGCCGGCACGCCCTCGGACCGGGCGGCCAGATCCGCCGCGACCCGGCCGATCCCCGCGGGCAGGTCGGGGTGGTCCCGGCGCTGCCGCTCCAGCCGCCCGTCCAGCGACTTCGCCGGGACGAGCACGACCCAGCGGGGAAGATCGACAATCTCCAGCAACCGGAACTCCTCATCGGCGGTGATCGAGCGCGGCCGCCAGGAACCGCATGGCGGGGCGGCTCGCCGGGTCGGCGGCCAGGGCGGCGTCGATGGCGACGGCCGCGCGTTCGGGCAGCGCGGTGGCGAACTGACGGACGGGGACGGGGACGGCCGGGTCCGGCGCGAACCCGGTGACGACGTGGTAGGCGACGGCCGCGAGCTGGCGGACGTCGGTCCACGGCCCCACCCGGCCGGCGCTGCGGACCCGCTGTTCGGGAGCCTGGTAGGGCGGTGTTCCCTCGCCGGGCCGGAAGTCCGTCCCGGCGAGGCCGAGGTCCCGCGGCACGACTCGCCCGTCGTCGAAGCGGACGAGCCCCGCCGGGGTGAGCAGCCGGTGGGTGGCGCCCCGGGCGTGCAGGAGCGTCAATGTGCGGCCGAGGCCGGCCAGTCCGGACAGCGTCCGGCGGCTGCGCCAGGCGTCGATCACCTCGCCGGGCTGCGGGACGAAGTCGGCCAAGGTGGCGGACTTCGAGCCGGGCCACGCGGTCACGAGCGTCACCACGCCGTTCTCCCGGACCAGCTCCCGGACCGCCGGGAAACCGTGGCCGCGAAGGGCGGTCAGGAGGTCGCGCTCGCGGGTCAGCGCCGCCGACGCCGCCAGCGCGGCCGGCGTCTCCCGCCGGACGTCGACCTGCCGCAGCCAGACGTCCTCGTGCGGCGGCCCCAGCCGCAGCGCCCGCGCCTGGCGGACGGCCCCGTCTTCGAGCGGGTCACCGTGGACGAGGTACCGCACCCCGCCGATCTCGACCTCCGCCGCCGCGGTCAGGAGCCCGGCCGGCCGGCTCGGCGCGGGCCGGACGCCCACGACGACCGGGTCGACGCCGTGTTCCGGTACGACGAAGGGAACGAGCGGCGGCATTTCGTAGAGCGGGGTGCCCGCCAGTGCCGCCAGCAGATTCCGGACGCCGGGAAGCGTCAGTTCCTCGACCGCGTAATGGGTCGTCGAATGGGCGCACAGGCACTCCGGGATTTCGCCGGCGTCGTGCCCGGGCAGCACGACCGGCAGAATCCGGCGCGTCTCCCCGGGCAGATCACGGGCGAGGTTGTCGCGGAGCATCGCGGCTTCGAGCACTTTCGCGCTCCCGGCCGCCGACGGCACGCGGCCGTCCACGATGTGTTTGTACTGCGGGGAAGCGATGGCCAGCACGAACTCGGCCTGCCGGAGCTGGCCGATGGTCCACGCCGTCCAGTCCCGCCGCCGATCGGTGTACCAGACGTCCAGCTGCGCATCGACGCCGGCTTTTTCGCGCAGGAAGGTCGCGAACTCCCGGACCGCGCGATCGTGTTCGGCCGAATCGTGGGCGTAGGACACGTAGATCCGCGGCGAAGTGCCGGCTGTCCCCACTTCTGACCCTTCCCCCCGCAAGATCACGGCGGCTTGTACCCTCTCATGATCGCGAACGGGGCAGAGCCGAACGCGGTAACTGTCCGATATTTGTCCTGTTTTCCCGCTGAGGACTTCCGATGGCGAACCGGTACGACAGCCACCAGCCCGGCGACCACCCCAAGGTCTTCGTCTCCTACACCCACGACAGCGAAAAACACCGGGAAGCCGTGCTGGCGTTCGCCGATTTCCTGGTGCGCAACGGAATCGACGTGGTGCTGGACCGCTGGGCCACCGACCGGCGGCGGGACTGGCAGGCCTGGATGACCCGGAACATCACCGAGTCGGACTACGTCCTGGTCATCGCGTCCGAGGGCTACCGGCGGATGGGCGACGGGATCGGGCCGAACCACCTGAACCTGGGCGGCCAGGCGGAAGCCGCGCTGCTGCGCGACCGCCTCCAGGGCGACCGCGCGACCTGGACGGCCAAGATCCTCCCGGTGCTCCTGCCCGGCCACGGAAAACACGAGATCCCGCACTTCCTCCTGCCCAACGCGGCGGACTGGTACGAGGTGCCGGCCAACACCCCGGAGGCGGCGGAGTCCCTGCTGCGCGTGCTCACCCGGCAGCCGCGGGATGTCCCACCCGCGCTCGGACCTCGGCCGATCCTGCCGCCGCGGTCCGGTTCCGCACCGGCCCGGACCACGGTCGCGCGCGGACTTCCGGTCGTTTGGCGTTCGGAGCTACTCCAGGTGCCGCAGGAACCGCCGCTGGTCGAACTGCACCTCGTCCCGGCTTCGCCCTTCCCGCGCTACGGCGTGCTCCAGCTCGAAAGGATCGGCGACGAGCTGGCAACCTCGGGGCGCGCCGCGCGGCTCTTTTCGCAGTCACGGCACATGTCCGCCGGCTCCACGGCCGACGCGGCGTGGGCGGTTTCCTCGGACCGGTGTTCCGCGCTCGGGGTGCTCCGCGGCGGCCAGCGCATGTGCTGGTTCGCTCTGCCGAGCGCGAAGGTCGGCTGGATCCTCGACCGAGCCGATCTGACTGGGAAGCTTACCGAGGTGCTGGAATTGCTCTTGCAGATCAGCCTTCCACTTCCGGACAGCTTCGCGCCGGCGATCGCGTTGGACCCGGTGAGCACGACTCGGCTCGGGCACCTTTCCGAAGCCGACGCGCGCAGCGCATCACTGCCCTTCGTTGGTCGCGAGCGCATCAGGGTCGACACCGAAGAGGCCTTCCTCGTCGAGGAACTTCGAAGCTCGGCCCAGGACGTCGCCGAGGAGCTGGCCGCCCGGCTCGTCGTCGCCCTCAAGCGGTGATCAGCTCGGCCGCGGGCGGTGGGCGTGGTCGCCCGAGGGGATGTCGCGGTCCACGTGGTCCGCGTGGTGCAGGGCCTGGGCCAGGAGGCCGCGGACGTGGTTGTCCGCCGCCGAGTAGTACACGAACGTTCCCTCCCGGCGGCCCTTCACCAGGCCCGCCAGCCGCAACTTGGCCAAGTGCTGGCTCACCGCCGTGGGGGCGGCGCCGGCCAGTTCGGCCAGGCAGGCCACCGAGGATTCGCCCTGCAGCAACGCCCACAGCACCTTGATCCGGGTCGGGTCGGCCAGCAGGCGAAACGACTCCGCGGCCAGGTGGACCTGCTCTTCGGTGGGCATGTCGAACTCCGGCAGCGACGCGTGCATGACCGTAACCTTACTACTTGCGTATCTGCGTGCTTGCGCAGATAGAGTAGGATCATGCACGGACACTCGAAGTGGCGACCGCACCGCCACGACAGCGCCGACCGCGTCGACCATGCCCTCGAGACCAGCCGGCGCGGGGTGCGCGCGCTGGGGTGGTCGTTCGCTGCGCTGTCCGTCACCGCCGTCGCGCAGCTTGCGCTCGTGCTCGTCACCGGATCGGTGGCGCTTCTCGGCGACACCGTGCACAACTTCGCCGACGCGTTGACCGCCGTCCCGCTCGGCGTGGCGTTCTTGCTCGGCCGGCGCGCCGCGACCCGCCGCTACACCTACGGATTCGGACGCGCCGAAGACCTCGCCGGTGTGGTCGTCGTGCTCGTCGTCGCGGCTTCGGCCGCGGTCGCCGGGTACGAATCGGTGGCGCGGCTGCTCGATCCCCGGCCGATCGCCCACCCCTGGGTGGTCGCCGCGGCCGGGGTGATCGGCTTCGCCGGCAACGAACTCGTGGCCCGGTACCGGATCAAGATCGGCCGGGCAATCGGTTCGGCCGCCCTGGTCGCCGACGGGCTGCACGGGCGCACCGACGGGTTCACGTCACTGGCCGTCGTCGCCGGGGCGGCCGGCGTCGGCTTCGGCTTCCTCGCCGCGGATCCGATCGTCGGGCTCGTCATCACCGTCGCGATTCTGTTCGTCCTGCGCGACGCCGCGAAGGAGGTCTTCCGGCGGCTCCTGGACGCCGTCGACCCCGCATCGGTCGAGCTGGCCGAACGGACGGCACGGGACGTCGAGGGCGTGCTCGGCGCCTGGGAGCTCCGGATGCGCTGGATCGGGCACCAATTGCGGGCCGAGCTCGCCGTGAGGGTGGCGGCGGACCTGACCGTCGAGGCCGCCCACCGGCTCGCGCACGAGGTGGAACACCGGCTGCTGCACACGATCCCGCGCCTGACCGCGGTCGTGGTCCACACCGAACCGGCCACCGGCGCGGACCGGGCGCACGAGACCGTCGCCCACCACCGCTAGCACCCGACGGGCTGCTCCGCCGGCTGAGGCTTCGGGCTCAGCACCCCGGCGAACACCGCCGCCAGCACGCACAGGACCACCGGCACCGCGAACGTCACGTTCAGCGGCATCCAGCGCGTCAGCCCGCCGATGAGTGCCGGGCCGGCCAGCAGGCCGACGTACCCGAGGCCGACCACGCGGGCCATCAGCGCGCCCGATGCCCGCGTGTCCAGGTTGCCCGCCGCGGTGAACAGCTGCGGGACACCTCCCGAGAGGCCCAGACCGAACAGCGCCCAGCCCACCAGGGACACCGGCACCCACGGGGCCGCCGCGGCGATCGTCAGGCCGACCGCCGCCAACGTGGCTCCGTAGCGGACGATCGCCGCCGGGCCGGCCCAAGCCGCGACGCGGTCGGTCAGGAAGCGGCCGGTCGTCATCGCCACCGCGAACGCGCCGTACGCCAGGGCCGCCGTGGATGCCGACGTGCCGAGCACCTTCTCCATGTGGAGCGCGGCCCAGTCGTTCGCGACGCCCTCCGAGAGCATCAGCGCGAGCGCCAGCAGGCCGAGCAGCCAGACCGTGCGGCCCGGCGTCCGGCGCGTGACGACCGGCCCGGCCACCTCGGGAGAGGCGGCGGCGGGCGCGTCGGCCGGCTCCATCAGGAACCGCGCCGACAGCACGGAAAGCAGCACGCAGACCAGGCCGGTGCCGGTGAGCGTCACGCCGGTGGGCACGCCCGCGCCGAGCGTCGCCGCGCCGATGACCGCGGCGATCGCGCCGCCGATCGACCACATCGCGTGGAACGCCGCCATGATCGGGCGCGGGTAGGCGCGTTCCACCACGACCGCGTGGGAGTTCATCCCGACGTCGATCGAGCCGTTGCCGAAGCCGAAGAAGGCCAGCGACAGACCCAGTGCCCACCACGAGTTCGCGAACCCGGGCGCGCACACCGCGAGGCCCATCAGGATCCCGGCGGCCGGGACCAGCCGCCGGTGCCCGAGCCGGTCGACGAGCGGCCCGGCCACCTGCATGCCGGCGAACGCGGCGCCGCCGAGCACCAGCAGCAGCGCACCCAGCGTGCTGTGCGAAATGCCGGTCGCGCGCTCGACGTTCGGGATGTGCACCACCCACATGCCCATCGCGAACCCGTTGAGGCCGAAGAACATGAAGGTCGCGAACCGGGCGGCGCGCGGGCGGGGCGGGACGGTCATCGGTTCTCCAAGGGGACGGCTACGTGCACGAGCACGCCGCGCTCGGTCAGCGCGGCACGCTGGTCTTCGGGCGCGCCGGGGTCGGTGATCACCACGCCGGCGCGGTCGGCGGGGCAGATGCAGGCGAGCGCGCGGCGGCCCCATTTGGCGCTGTCGGCGAGCACGATCGTCCGGGCCGCGACCTCGAGCGCGGTCCGCTTGACCTCGGCGTCGTCCAGGTCGAAGGCGGTGAGCCCGGCATCGACGCCGAGCGCGCAGGGGCTCAGCACAGCGACGTCGAACCGCAGGGCCCGCAGCGACGCCAGCGTCAGCGGGCCGACCAGGGCCTGCTCCCCCGGCCGCGCTTCGCCACCGGGCAGCAGCAGCCGGACGCCGGGCACCTCGGCCAGCTCGCGGGCGGCGTGCAGCGACAGCGGCATCACGGTGATCGGACGCCCGCGCAGCAGCCGCGCGAGCTCGAAGGCCGTCGTGCCGCGGTCGAGGACGACGGTCTCGCCGTCGCGGATCAGCTCGGCCGCCGCGGTGGCGATGGCGCGCTTCGCCGCGAGCCCGGCCGTCGCGCGGGCCGCGAACGGCGGCTCCGTCCCCGACGGCGCCGCCGGCACCGCGCCACCGTGCACCCGGCGCAGCACGCCCCGGGACGCCAGGTGGTCAAGATCGCGGCGGACGGTCATCTCCGACGCCCCGGTCGCTTCGGCCAGCTCGGCGACGCCCACCTGAGCAGCGCCGCGCAGGCGCTCCACGATCACCTGCTGCCGCTCCGCGCTCTTCACCTCGCGATATTCGCAATCCGGGCACGCTCGCACAACCGGTTTGTTCACTCGCTCACCGTGCATGTGCGAACCACCACTGGGGCATGATGGTCGGCGTGCACGCCGCCGAGACCACCGCGACCCCGTGACCGGGGGCTACCTGAAGGGCCGGATCCGCCGCGAAGACATCATCACGGCGGCGGCCGCGGCGTACGGCGAGCTCGGCTACCACGGCTCGTCGCTGCGGGAGATCGCCAAGCGCGTCGGGATCTCGCACGCCGGCCTCCTCTACTACTTCCCCACCAAGGAAGCCCTGCTCGCCGCGGTGCTCGAACGCCGGGACGCCGACGACTCCGAGCGCGAACGGCTCACCGTGCCGCCCGGGCTCGAGGTCCTGCGCCACTTCGTCGCGCTCGCCGAGCACAACGTCCGCCACCCCGGGATCGTCGACCTCTACTCGCGGCTCGCCGCCGAAGCGGTCGCCCCGGACCACCCGGCGCACGAGTACTTCGTGCGGCACTACCGGGCCGCCCGCGACGGCGTGCACGAGTCGTTCGAGGCCCTCGCCGCCCGCGGCGAGCTGCGGGACGGCGTCGAGCCCGGGCCGGCGGCGCTGACCTTCATCGCCCTGATGGACGGCCTGCAGGTGCAGTGGCTGACCGTGCCCGGCGACGTCGACCTGGTCGGCTCGCTGCGTTTCTACCTGCAGAACCTGCTCACCGTCCCGCTCTAGAGGGTCTTCGCGTACGGGTCCCACCCCGCCGGCAGCAGCGGCGGGACCTCGATGGTGCTCTCGACCTCCACGCTCTGCCCGCGCGTCATGGATTCGTCGATGGCCAGCATCGCGTCGAGCACGTGGTAGGCCAGTTCGCCGGACGCGCGTTCCGGCACGCCCGCGCGGATGGCCCGGGCCAGTTCCAGCGCGCCGGTGCCGCGCGAAGCCGCGTGTCCCTGCGGCGCCAGCTCTTCCGGCTCGTCGCGGTCGAGCAGGTGCAGCCGGGTCGGCTCGTCGAACCGGTTGGGGTCCGGCAGCACGGCCGTGCCGAGCGTGCCGGTCAGCTCGGCCAGCGCGGGCCGCTTGAGCGCCGAATCAAAGCTCAGGACCAGCTGCGCGGAAGCGCTTTCGAACTCGACGAGCGCGGTGACCGTCGTCGGCACCAGCACCGGGAACTCGGTGCCGGCCCGCGGCCCGGATCCGACGACCCGGGTGTCCCGCGCCCGCCCGCCGGCCCCGGTGACGCGCCGGATCGGGCCGAGCAGGTGCACCAGCATCGTCAGGTAGTACGGGCCCATGTCGAGCAGCGGGCCGCCGCCGGGCTGGAAGTAGAACTCCGGCGCCGGGTGCCACAGCTCCGGCCCCGGCACCTGGAACAACGCCAGCGCGGTGAGGGGACGGCCGATCCGGCCCGCGTCGACGGCGTGGCGCGCGGTCTGCAGCGCGGCGCCGAGCACGGTGTCGGGCGCGCTCGCCAGGCGCAGGTTCTTCTCCCGCGCGCGATCGAGGAGCTTGCGGCCGGTCTGGCGGTCCAGCGCCAGGGGTTTCTCCGTCCACACGTGCTTGCCCGCTTCCAGCGCGGCGAGCCCGACCTCGACGTGCGCGGCCGGGACGGTCAGGTTGACGACCAGTTCGACGTCCGGGTCGGCCAGCAGTTCCGCCACCGTGCCCGCGCGCGGCACGCCGTGTTCGGCCGCGCGCGCCGCCGCGCGGGCGGTGTCGAGGTCGGCGACCCGCACCACGCGGACGTCCGGGAAGGCGGTGAGGTTTTCGAGGTAGGTGCCGCTGATGACGCCGGTGCCGATGATCCCGACACCGACCGGCCCGCCGGTCACCGGTCCGCGCCGCTCAGGAAGGCGTGGCTGGCCGCGATGGCCTCGAAGAGGTCGCCGGCCGGGCCACTGTAGGCGTCGAACTCGACCACGCGCAGCGCGTCCGGCGCGGCGGCGAGCACGTCGGCGACCGGCACCCGGCCCTGGCCGGCCGGGACCTGGCCGGTGGCGTCGGTGGCGAGGCCGCCGTCCTTGACGTGGATGGCCCGCACCCGGTCGCCGAGGCGCCGCAGCAGGGCGGGCGCGTCCTCGCCGCCCGCGGTGGCCCAGTAGGTGTCGACCTCGAGGGCGACCGCCGGGTCGAGCTGCTCGGCGAACACCTCGAAGGCGCTGCGGCCGTCGATCCGGGATTCCAGTTCCCACCAGTGGTTGTGGTAGCCGACGGCGACGCCGTGCTCGGCCGCGAGCTTCGCGGCGGCGTTGAGCCCCTCCGCCGTGGCCGCGATGTCGGCGGGCTCCTGCCACCGCTCGGCCGGCACGAAGGGGTCGATCACCAGGCCGATGCCCAGCTCGGCCGCGGCGGCGAAGACGGCGTGCTGGTCGGCGCCGAGCAGCTGCGCGTGGGCGGTCGGGGCGGTCAGGCCGTTGGCGGGCAGCCCGGCCCGCAGGGCCTCGGCGTTTTCGAGGACGCCGTACGGCTCCACCTGCGTGAAGCCGATCGCGGCGAGCCGCCGCAGGGTGTCGGCGGGATCGGCCGCGAACGCGTCTCGGACCGAATACAGCTGCACGGAAGGCTCGCTCATCACCGGCTCCTCCACTTCCCCGTGGCGGCCGTCCGCCACGGCTTCTCAATTTCTACCACCTGGTCAAAATTGCCACCAGGGGCTGTCAACCGGACGGCCGCGTGCGGCGGCTCACGCCGGACGGGGTTTTGGCAAGCGCCCGATGGGGCAGTAACGCCGAGAGCAGGAAGCCAGGTCGATCCCGGGAGGTGCCGGCAAGTGGACAGGGCAGGGGACGAAAGGGACACCGCGGCCGCCGTCGGGCGCCCGTCGTCCCGTCGCGACCTGACGGACCTGTCCGAAGCCGCGCGCGACCTCGACCGGCGGATAGAGCAGCACCTCGAGCGGCTGCGCCGCGAACGCGCCCAGCGCGCCGCGGACATCCCCGGCCAGCGACTCCGTCCGAGCGGCTGAGGGAGTCACCTCGGGTTCACCCCGCGGACGCGACCTACTACGCTGGGTGGCCCAACGCCGCACGCCACGCCGCACCCCACAGTCCTGCGAGGTCGCCATGTCCGACACGCCGTCCGCGCTGTCCCCGAGCCAGACGCCGGTGGGCGTCGACCCGGCCCGGCCGAGCATCGCGCGGATCTACGACGGGTTCCTCGGCGGCAACAACTTCTACGAAGTCGACCGCATGGTGATGGAGAAGATCCGCACGGCGGTCCCGGAAGCGGTCGACATCGCCCGCGGCAACCGCGGGTTCCACAACCGCGCGCTGCGAATGCTGGCCGGCCAGACGAAGATCAGCCAGTTCGTCGACTGCGGCTCCGGGCTGCCGACGGCCGAGAACACCCACCAGATCGTGCAGCGCATCGACAAGGACAACACGGTCGTCTACATCGACAACGACCCGGTGGTCCTCGCCCACGGCCGCGCGCTGCTCGTCGAGAACGACTTCACGCACATGGTCGAGGCGGACATCTTCCAGCCGCAGGAAGTGCTGGGCCACAAGGAAGTCCTGGCGCACGTCGACTTCTCCGAGCCGGTCGCCCTGCTGCAGGTGGGCACGATGCACCACTACGAAGGCGACGGCGTCTTCGACATCATGCGCGAGTACATCGACGCGCTGGCACCCGGCTCGTACGTGGTGCTGTCGCACTTCTTCGACCCCGAAGTGCCGGAGCTGACCGAGATCGCGAAGCGGATCGAGCAGATCCTCGTGCAGGGCCCGCTCGGCGCCGGGCGCTTCCGCACCCGCGCGGAGATCGAAGCGATGCTGGCCGGCCTCGAGATCGTGCAGCCGAACGCGACGTCCGCGCCGGGCATGGCGGTCTGCGACGAGTGGTGGCCGGACGGCCCCCGGCTCACGCCGCTGAGCGACTCGGCCAAGTGCGTCGCCGGGATCGTCGGCTACAAGCGGTAGCGCCTCACCCCTCCTCGGCCGGCTCTTCGGCCGGGGCCGCCTCGCCGCGCACCCACTTCAGCTTGACCTCGAACTGGCCCTGCAGCCCGGTCCGCGCGATCACGGCCCCGGCCTGGGCGTCCAGCTTGACGCCGAACTTGAGCTCGACCTCGTCCGGGCCCAGGTCGCGGAACTGCGCCAGCGCGGCGGACGCGGCCGCGCGGACCTCGCTCAGCGCGTGCTCGAAGGTCGTGGTCGCCTTGCGGAGCACCCCCGACGGCACCGACGCCTGTTCCAGGCCCGGCTCCCCTTCGACCTCGACGACCACCGAACCGCCGCCGTCCAGCGGGAACCGCACGAACTCCTGCACCGGATCTCCTTCTCCTCAACGGACTAGCACGGCAGGTCGAGCCACTGGTCCTCACCGATGCCCTGGCGCACCTGCTCGAGCTTGTCGAGCAGGAAGGGCAGCCGGTCGGGACGGGCCAGGTACTCCAGCACCGCCTGGTAGAACGCGCTGGTCATCGCCGAGGGCATCAGGTCCGACGCGTCGAAGCACAGGTCGCCGTCGCCGGCGAGGGTCGCCGCGATCCGCCGGCTCACCTCGCTGCGGTAGACGTCCGGCCCGGCCAGGTGCTGGTGCACCGAGAACGTCGTCCCGCCGGACGGCCAGATCCGCTGGCCCTCCGCCCCGGCCAGGTAGGCCATGAGCCGGCGCGCCGCCGGGGTGTCGCGGAACATCCCGGCGAGGTCGGCCGAGACCTCGGACGGGCCGGCGCCGGGGAACGGGAAGAACCGGAAGTCCCGGTCGGGGACCGGCGGCCCGCTCGCGCGCCGGATCGCGGTGTACCCGCCGATCGCGAACGAGCCGAGGTGCTCCAGCGCGCACCCGGGCGGGTCGGCGAACATCGCGCGGCCGGCGTCGGCGAACGACGTCAGCAGCGCCGCCGTGCTGCCGCCGCGGACCGCGCCCGGCGCGAGGACCAGCGTGCCCCAGCTGCGCCAGGCGTCCACCATCGCCGCGTCGGTCCAGGGCAGCCGGCCCGCGGTCCAGCTGCGGTAGACGTCCGGTCCGGCGCGGTGCAGCAGGATGTCCTCCAGCCAGTCCGTGCCGGGGAACCCGGAGTTCGGCGGGGCGCCCATGCCGAGGCACCACGGCCGCTGCCCGGCCGCGGCCAGCCGCCGGGACGTCGTGACGAGTTCGTCCCATGTGGACGGTATCGGCCCGGGGAACGACTTCGGCGTGTACCAGACGATGCTCTTCAGGTCGGCCTTCACCACGACCGCGTACACGGCGTTCTCGCCGAGCTGTTGCAGCTTCCGCCACTGCGGGCTGTACGCGGCGGCCGCCTCCGCACCGAGGACGGCGTCGAGCGGCTTCACGTCCCCGGAGCGCACGTACCCGGCGAGCTCGGCCGGGTTCGACAGCACCGCCACGTGGGGCGGGGTGCCCTGCTGCAGGTCGCCGCGCAGGACCTGGTTCTGCGCGCGGGTGCCCTGGTAGTCCACCGGGATCCCGGTCGCCTGGGTGAACCCGTCGAGCACCTGCCGGAACGCCTTCTGCTCGTCGCCGGTCCACGGCCCCAGCACCGTCACCGGCTCCGGGCCGCTCCCGGCGGAGCACCCGGACAGCAGCAGGACGACGGCCAGCACCAGAGCGGCGCAGCGCTTCACGACGCCCTCCTCGCGCGGAACCGGTATTCGTCGAGCCGGGGTTGCAGGCCGCTCACCGCCAGAACGCCGATCCCGGCGGCCAGCACGGGAATCCCGTAGCCGAGCGCGCCGGTCCAGCCCGGTTCGGTGAGCCCCGGCCCGAGCAGCGCGGCCTCGTCGACCTCGTCCGGCGGCGCGACCGCGGCGCCGGGCGGGGTGGTCGTCGTGGCGGCCAGCGCGGCCACGGTGTCGCCGCACGCGGCCGCCCCGCCCGGCCCGCACTGGGCGACCACCACCCGGACGAGCGCCGCCCGGGCCCCGGCGGCCGCCGCCGTGGTGCCGGCGGACTGGGTGTCCACGGTCCGTTCCAGCGCGGCACCGCTGTCCCGCGCGGCCGACTGGACCCCCAGCAGGAGCGCGGTTCCCGCTCCCAGCAGCACGCACGCCGCCGTGGCCGCCAGCAGGGCGGTGTTCACCGTGCGCCGGAACCGCCGGGCGAGGAACCGCTGGGCCCACCCGAGCGTGCCGAGCAGGACGACCAGCGGGAGCGCCCACAGCAGCGTGATCGCCGGGTCCAGCCATTCGGTGTCCAGCTGGCGGTCGAGCGCGGCCCGCTGGGCGGCTTCGAGCGTGTCGAGCCGCGCGAGGATGCCGTTCTCCGGTGCGGTCAGCAGATCGGACGCCGACAGCAGGTCGCTCGCGGCGAGCGCGCCACCGCCGTCCTGCCGGTAGTGGGCGTCGGCCTGGCCGATGACGCTGTTGTAGGCCGGCAGCAGCCCTTCGATCAGCCGGAGCGTCTGGCTGCCCTGGTCCCCGGCCGCGTTGTGCTCGGCGACCCGGGCGAGCTGCTGGCTGGCCAGGGCGATCCCGTCCTCGTACTGCTCGCTGGGCCCGGTGAGCTGCACCTGGTTGCGTTCGAAGGCCGACATCGCGGCGCGGTGCGCGGCCACGAGCGCCCCCTTGGCGAGCGACACTTCGAGCACCGCGGGCGCGGTCCGCTCCCGCACCTCGGCGAGGCTGGCCCGCACGCCGAGGAAGGTCGCCAGCGCCGTCCCCAGCACCAGCACGCTGCCGGCGACGAGCCCGAGCCGCAGCCACCACAGGGTCTGCCGGGTGGTGCTGATCGCCGTCACGACGGCGCTCCCGCCGCGAACGGTTCGCCACAGTGCCCGCACCGCTTCGCGGTCGGCCGCGCCTTGTGTCCACAGTGGACGCATTCGCGCGGGGCGCCGCCGGCTTCGGGCGCGACGGCGACGGGTTCCGCCGCACCGGTGTAGGTGGAGATCGTCGACCCGAGCACCAGGGAAAAGCCGTCCCGCGGGCGCACGCCGTCCTTGATCGCGACCGTGCCGTCGTCGCGCACGTCGATCAACCGGCCCAGGCGCTTGAGGATCTCCGCGTTGCCCAGCTCGGTCGCCAGCCGGACCGCGGTCCCCCATTCGCGCGCCGCCGCCACCCGGTCTTCGCGCTCGAAGGCGTCCCAGCCCGCCCGGACCGCGCGGCCCAGCTCGGCCTGGCCCGTGACGCGAGCGACGTTGTCGTCCGGCACGCTGGACAGCGCCAGGTCGTCGGTCAGGTAGCCGACGACGGCCTGTTGTTCGCCGACGGCCTGATCCGCGCCGGCGAGGAGCGTGACCGTGCCCAGCAACCGATCTTCGTACCGCGTCAGCTCTCCGGTCTCGACGTCGAGGCAGAGGTGGTACTCGCGCAGCTCGTCGCCCCACGCGCCCGTCGGCAGCTCGATCGCGTTCCCCTCCTGGGGATGGCACTGCGCGGTGAGCTCGACCTCGGTCGGGAAGACCTGCTTGACGAACCGCAACCGGCTGTAGGGCATCGTGGTCAGCCGCAGCCGGACGTCCGGCACGGTCCGGCCCATCGCCCGTTCGACCAGGCGCCGGAAGTCCCCGGCGAGTTCGGCGTCCTCCAGGACGGCGTCCGCGCTGCCGCGCAGGACCGACGCGATGCGCTGCAGGTCCCGCGGTTCCCAGTCGTCGCCGATGCCCCGGGCGTCGCAGGCGAACCGGCCCTTGGAGCGGTCGAGGGCGGCTTCGAGGGCCCCCGCGCGGTCGGACTCGTTCTTGCCGTCGGTGAGCAGCACCGCGTGCCGGATGGCGGCCGGGGTCTTCGCGAACAGGTCCCGGGCCAGGTCCAGCCACGTGCTCATCGCCGTGCCGCCGCCGGCGATGAGTTCGGACGCCGCCGCCTTCGCCTCGTGGCGGGTCCGCTCGTTCGCCACCGCCAGCGGCGGCTCGGCCGGGTAGACGAGCCGGGCGCGTCCGGTGCATTCGACGACCCCGAACAGCACGCCGTCCCGCAGCGAGCCGACGGCCGCCCGGCAGGCGTGCCGCGCGGCCTCGATCTTCGTCGGCGGCCAGTCCATCGAGCTGGAGCAGTCCACCAGCAGCAGCTCGGCGGTCGCCGGCGGCCCGGCCGCGGGGACGCCGGCCTCGCCCACCCGCACGGTGAGCACGACGTCCATCCGGTCGTCGCTCGGCGCCAGGTACTTGTTCTGGCTCAGCTGGAGGGTGAACGACGGGTCGGGCATCGGGTCACCTTCTCGTCTTCGGCCGGACGGAGTTCGCGAGATCGACCAGGACGCCGTGTTCGTTCCGGTCGCGCGCCCGCTCGGCGAGCCGGCGCAGGGACAGCTCCAGCAGCGACCGCAGGCCGCGTTCGGTGACGCGCTCGCCGAGGAGTGCGCCACCGTTCCAGCCCTCGCCGCCGTCCAGCCCCCTCAGCGCGGCGGTGCGGACCAGTGCCTCCAGCCGGTCGTGGGCCTCCCGGTCGAGGTAGAGCTCGGGCAGCCGCCGCGCCGCGTCGGCGAAGTCGTCCCGGCCCGGCGGCCCGGACGGCAGGCGCCCGGCCCGGATCCGCACGGCGGCGATCCGCGCGGCGTCGTAGTGGCGCGAGATCGGCGGCACGGCGTCGAGCAGGGCGACCGCGGTGTCGCGGCCGTGGCTGCGCAGGGCGCAGCGGGCCAGGCCGAAGGCGGCGCTGACCTGGCCGTGGTCGCGGTGCCACACCGAGCGGTAGCAGCGCTCGGCCTGCTCGGTGTCGCGGCGCAGCTCGGCGCAGAACCCGAGCGCCAGCTTCGGGGCGATCTCACCGGGCCAGCTGCGGTGCACCCGGTCGAACGCGGCCGCCGCCTGCTCGGCGTCGTCGCGGGCCAGCGCGAGCAGGCCGTGGTGCCAGGCCGCCCGCCAGTCGCGGGCGGCTTCGGCGCCGAGCAGCTGTTCGGCTCGGGACAGCGCCGCGGCCGCGGCGTCGGAATCCCTCAGCGCGACCTGCGCGCGCGTCTGGGCGAACGCGATTTCGGCCGAGGGCTCGCCGAACATCGCGAGCTTGCCCAGCCAGCGGTGCGGCCCCGGCGCGCCCGCGATGGCGATGAACTCGGCCGCGGCGTCTTCGGGGGCGACCCGCGGGATCGGCAGCCGGCCGGCCCCGTCGGCGGCGCTCGGCAGGCCGAGGTCCAGCGGGCCGTCGCCGCGTTCGCCGCCGGCCCAGTGGTCGAGGCCGGGTACCGCGCCGAGGCCGTCGTCGAGCAGTTCCGCGGTGTCCTCGAACAGCGCCGACGGCACCGGCCGCGGCCGTTCGTCGCGCAGCGAAAGGATTTCCCGGCGCACGCCGTCGAGCTGCTCGGCCATTTCCGCCGCCGTGGCGAACCGCCGCTCGAACGGCGCGACGGCCCGTTCGAGCACCCGGTGCAGCGAGTCCAGGCCGCCGGCGACCCGGTCCGGGTCGATGTCTTCGCTCGCGGCTTCGAGCAGCACCTGCAGCGTCCGGCCGACGGTGTGCAGGTCCGAACGCACGGTCAGGCCGTGCCGCGCGAGCTCGTGCGCCGGCGCCTGGAACCCTTCGGTGCCGACGCTCGGCCCGGCCGGGTCGTCGAGCGCGCGGGCCGCGCCGAGGTCGATGACCTTGACCCGCTTGTCGCCGTGGATCACGTTCTCCGGCTTCATGTCGCAGTACAGCAGGCCTTCGCCGTGGAGGTAGTCGAGCGCGCCGAGGATCGCCCGGCCGTAGACGATCACGTGCTCCACCCGCGGCGGCGGCCCCTGCTTGAGCAGGTCCCGCAGCGACCGCCCGCCGACGTACTCCATCACCAGGTAGGTGTCCGGTTCGCCACCGCCGGGCGCGGGGTGTTCGACGAAGTCGCTGATCCGCACGATGTTCGGGTGGTCGAGCCGGACCAGCACGTCGCGTTCGACCCGCGCCATCGCCTTCAGCACGGCGTTGCCGCTGTTGATCACGCCCTTGAGCGCGACGTGCTGACCGGCCAGCGCGGTGTCGGCGGCCAGGTACACCCAGCCGAGCCCGCCCCGGGCGAAGCAGCCGAGGACGTCGTAGCGGTCGCCGACCCGCTCGCCGCGGTTCAGCTTGGGCAGGAAGGAAAAGCGCTCACCGCAGTTTTCGCAGTACCCTTCGGCGAACGCGGGTTCGCCGGCGTACGCGCGGCCGACGGGTTCCCCGCAGTGCCCGCAGAACCGGTGCTGCTCGGGGTATTCCGGGTCGGCGAGGACGAGTTTCTCCGGGTCCGGCACCTCGATCGCGGGCAGCGACTGGAAGTCCGCCTCGCCGCTCCAGAGCTCGACACTGCGGCGGGTGCTTTCCGGGGCCGGCACCGACGTCGGCGGCGGCTCGGCCGGCACCCGGCGGCGGCCGCACACCTCGCAGAACCCGATCGGGCCGACCGGACGGCCGTGGCACCACGCGGTTTCGGTCGTCACGCGCCCTCCAGCCGGCGGCGGACCGCCCGTACGTACCGTTCGACCAGCCTGGCGGCGGCTTCCGGCTCGCCGGGCCGCAGGGTCAGCGCCGCCATGGCCGGCCGGTACAGCTCGGCCAGTTCCTCGTCCTCCATCAGGCCCGCGTCGGTCGCCTTGGCGTTGTAGCCGCGCAGCCGTCCGTGCAGTTCGTCGTGCCGGGCGGCCAGCGCGTCGAGCTCGGCGTACAACCGGACCAGCGCCCACCGGGCCGCTTCCGCGTCGCGTTCGGTCGCCGCCAGCGCTCGCCGCACCCGGCCCGGTTCGATCCGCTCGCCCGCCGAGCGCAGCGCCGCCAGCCGCAGCCGCAGATCCGCGGAGCTGCCGGGCACCGCCGTGCGCGCACCGATCCGGGCGGCTCGCTCCCGCGTGCGGTCCTCCTCGTGCTCCACCATTTCGACCAGCAGCGCCAGCCGAGCCAGGCGTCGCGCGTTGCGCTCGTTCTCCCAGCGCCGGGCCAGGCGCACGCCGGGCGAGTCGGGCCCGCTGAACTGGACCAGCACGGTGGCGCCCTTGTCGACCAGCGGCCGCACCACGTCGGTGAGCACTTCCTCCGGCGCCCGCGCGTCTTCGACGCCGGTCACCGCCACCGCGACGTCCTCGGGATTGGTCTCCAGCACGGTGAGCACCTCGCCGGTGCTGATGCCGGCGCTGACGTGTTCGGCCACCTCTCCGGTGGTCTTGCCGGTCGCGTCCACGATCGCGGCGAGCCGCTCGCCGGAGCCCCGGCGCTCGCGCCGCACCTGGGCCAGGAAACCGTCCCGGACGGCGGAGTCGCGGTCCCCGATGACGACGATCAGCGGGCCGGCCGACGGCCGCGGCGGCTCGCCCACCCACCGAGCGACGTCGGGCACGTGCCGGACGATCACCTCGACCGGGATCAGGTAGGCGAGCCCCGCGCGTTCGTCGGTGTATTCGGTGACCACCATGCCGAGCACCGCACCGGTGGCCTTGTCGATCACGCCGGCGCCGCTGAACCCGCGCCGCACGCGCTCGCCGGGCAACGGCGAATTGAGCTGGATCCACTCTCCCGCGGCGCCGGCCGGGCCGGCCAGCTGGGCGTTGTTCACCCACACGCCGTAGCGGTGCGGCGCCGGAAAGCCGTAGGTGTGGACCACCCGGTCACGCACCGCGCCGAGCCGGACCAAGGGCGCGCCCGGCACGTGCGGGAACGCTTCGGCGAGGTCCAGCAGCGCGATGTCGCCGCGGCCGTCTTCCGACGGCGGCACCCAGCAGCCGGGCCGCACCGCGGCGAGCGTCTCCGGCATACCGTCGAGCCCGACGAACCGCACCAGCACGGACGCCCCCGAAAGCGCTTCCTCCCCCGCGGCCTGCACGACGTGCGCGCAGGTGAGCACCGTGGATTCGCCCAGCAGCATGCCGGCGCCCAGTGCCCGGCCCGACGAGTTCACCAAGCACACTCGCCACGGTTCCGGATCCCCCGCGCGCCCCTCGGCAGAACCGTTGTGCTCCCTCACCGGGTGCGACCTTACGACCCCGCACCGACAGTCCGGGGCGGGTTCGCCCGCTTACCCCCGCAGATCACCCGATCGGCCGCCGAACGCCGGGTGGCCGTGGAAAACTCACGAACCCGCGCCGGCGGCCGGTGCGTGATCTCAGGCGATCGTGCGCAGCCGGCGGAGGGCGAAGAACACCAGCGCGGCCGCCAGGAGCACGAAGATCCCGGTCTCGATGCCCTGGAAGAGCCAGAACCGGTCCCCCGGCTGGTACTGCAGCCAGTTCATCGCGCCGGGGCCGACCGAGTCGTCGCCGCAGCCGCCGGGCGGGCACGGGCCGAGCTGGGCGTTCGGCAGGACCAGGTCCCCGGCCGCGTTGCGGACCCCGACGTCCATCACCCAGTTGCCGGACGCCGGGTTCGGCGTCTGCCCGCCGGTCGGCGAGAAGGTGAGGCTTGGGGCGGGCAGGTACCGCGGCCGGGCGAGGACCTCGATCGCGACGCGGACCGCCGCGAACCCGACCAGCGCGATCCCCATGGCGGGCAGGACCTTTCGCCACTGTGTCCCGGCGAAGACGCCCAGCGCCAGCGCGAACAGCGTGTACGCGATCGGGACGATCCCCTGCACGTCGAACGAAAGGTAGTTCAGCCGGCCGGTGCTCGCGCTGACCAGCGGCCGGAACCACCACGACACGCCCAGCGCGTACCCGACGGACAGCACGGTGGTCATCGCCCCGACCAGGCCGAACTTGGCCAGCGCCCACTGCAGGCGGGTCACCCCCTGCGTCCACACCAGACGGTGGGTGCCCTGCTCGACCTCGCGGGCCACCAGCGGTGCGCCGAAGAACACGCCGACGAGCACCGGCAGGACCACGAACAGCACGGCGATGAACACCATGCCGCCGAACTCCTGCTGGAACTGGTGGCCGAGGCTTTCGCACCGCGAAACGGCTTCGGTCTGCGTGATCAGCGACGCGCTGCCGAGCGCGGCGCGGCAGGCACCCAGGCCGAGGTTGTCGTACTTCGCGTGCATCGCCAGGCCCGTGGGCACCATCAGCGCGCCGAGCGCGGCCAGCGCGGCGAGGGTGAACAACGCCTGCTTGCGGTGTTGCCGCCAGACCAGCCAGATCACGCCGGCACCTCCCACGCGGACGCCGGAACGCGGGTCTCCGCCTCGGCGAGGTGCGCGAGCACCACGTCTTCCAGGGTCACTTCGTGCTCCGTCCACAGTGGATCGATCGGGCCGTCGCCCCGGCGGACGAGCATGGTCGACTGGCGTTCGGTGTGGCTCGCGCGGACCACCTCGGCGACCCCGGCGATGGATTCGCTGCCGGCCCGCGGGCCGGTGAGCGTGCAGTGGCCGGCGAGCAGCTCGTCGACCGGACCCGCCAGCCGGACGTGGGACCGCTGCAGGACGATCAGGTGGTCGCAGCTGCGTTCCAGGTCGGCGAGCAGGTGCGAAGACAGCAGCACGGTCGTCTCGCTCTCGGCCACCGCGCCCATCAGCGTCTGCATGAATTCGCGGCGGGCCAGGGGGTCGAGGCTGGCGATGGGCTCGTCGAGCAGCAGCAGCCGGGGGCGTTTGGCCAGTGCCAGGGCCAGGGCGACCTGGGCGCGCTGGCCGCCGGAGAGCTTCCCCACGGCCTGGTGCGGCGGGATGCCGAGCATGGCGAGCCGGTCGCGGGCCAGCGCGGCGTCCCAGCGGCGGCGGTTGAGCTTGCCGCCCATGGTGACCAGCTCCGCCGCGGTGAAGTCGCGGTAGAGCGGGGTGTCCTGCGCGACGAACCCGATGTCCGTCAGTGCCTCGTGGGGAGCCCGACCGAAGACGCGCACCTCGCCTGCGTCGGGTTTCAGGAGGCCGACGACCAGGTGCAGCAGTGTCGTCTTGCCCGCGCCGTTCGGGCCGACCAGCGCGGCGATCCGCCCGGCAGGCACCTCCAGCGCGCAGTCGCGCAACGCCCAGGAGCGGCCGTAGCGCTTGCCCAGCGCCGCGGCTTCCACCGCCAGTTCCATTCCGGACTCCCTACGACAGGTCGTGCGGCACCCGGGTGCCGCGGATCGTGGTCTCGATGAGGGCGGCGATGTCGTCCGGCGACATCCCGGCGGCTTCGGCGCGATCCAGCCAGGCCACCAGCTCGTCACGCAGCTGCCCCTGGCTCCCCAGCGACGGTCCGGCCAGGCTGCCGGTGATGAACGTGCCCACCCCCGGGCGGCCTTCGGCCAGGCCTTCCAGGACCAGTTCGCGATAGGCCTTGAGCACGGTGTTCGGGTTGATCGCCAGCGCCTCGGCCACGTCCCGCACCTTCGGCAGCTGGTCGCCGGGCCGCAGGAGGCCGACGCGCAGCGCCTGCTTCGCCTGGACGACGAGCTGCATGTACGTGGCGACCCGGGAACGGCCGTCGAGCACGAACTCGATCACCTGCCCACCCTCCTATTGTCTTACGACATTAAGACAACACCTCCCGGTGCACGGCTGTCAAGGCATAGGGTCTCGATCGGACGCGCACACCGGCACCGGGAGGCAGGCATGTCGTTGTTGGACGAGCTCGGCAAGGCGATCGCGGGCGGAGGGGTCGAGATCGTCGACCTGACCGCTCCCCTGAGCTCCAGCACGCCGATTCTGCGGTTGCCCGAGCCGTTCGCCAACACGATCCCGTTCCGGCTGGAGGAGATCAGCCGCTACGACGAGCGCGGGCCGCGGTGGTACTGGAACGACATCCACACCGGCGAGCACACCGGCACCCACCTGGACGTCCCGGTGCACTGGGTGTCCGGAAAGGACGGTCATGACGTCTCGCAGGTGCCGCTGAAGACGCTGGTGGCGCCCGCGGTCGTGCTCGACTTCTCCGCGCGGGCCGCAGAAAATCCGGACTTCCTGCTGTCGATCGACGACGTCCGCGCGTGGACGGCGGAGCACGGGCCGCTGCCGGACGGCGGCTGGCTGCTCTACCGCACGGGCTGGGACACCCGCAGCGGCGACCAGGAGGAGTTCCTCAACGCCGACGAGGCCGGTTCGCACACCCCCGGCGTCTCCCCCGAGTGCGCGCGGTGGCTCGCCGAGGAAGCACCGATCACCGGCCTCGGCGTGGAGACGGTCGGCACCGACGCGGGCCAGGCGCCCGGCCTCGAGCCGATGTTCCCCTGCCACGAGCTGCTGCTGGGCGCGGGCAAGCACGGCCTGACCCAGCTGCAGAACCTCGCGACGCTGCCGCCGACCGGCGTGCTGCTGCTGGTCTCCCCGCTGCCGATCGTCGGCGGCTCGGGCAGCCCGGCCCGCGTGCTGGCCCTGGTGGAGCGGTGAACGTCGCCGAACTGGTCGGCCGGACCCTGGCCGGCCTCGGCGTCGGCACGGCGTTCGGGGTGGTGGGCAGCGGGAACTTCGAGGTGACCAACGCGCTGCGGGCGGGCGGCGTCCGGTTCGTCGCCGCCCGCCACGAGGGCGGCGCGGCGAGCATGGCCGACGCGTACGCCCGGATGAGCGGCGAGGTGTCGGTGCTGTCGCTGCACCAGGGCTGCGGCCTGACCAACGCGGTCACCGGCATCACGGAGGCGGCCAAGAGCCGGACGCCGATGCTCGTGCTCACGGCGGGCTCCGCGGGCGCGTCGGTGCTGTCGAACTTCCGCATCGACCAGGACGGCCTGGCCGCGGCGGTCGGCGCGGTGCCGGAGCGCGTGCACTCACCCGAGAGCGCGGTGGCCGACACGGTGCGGGCGTTTCGGACGGCCCGGCAGCAGCGCCGGACGGTGGTGCTGAACCTGCCCCTCGACGTCCAGGCCCAGCCGGCGCCGGAGTCGCCCCCACCGCCGGTGCCGACCGGCCCCGCGCCGGTGCGGCCGGACGCCGCCGCGGTGGCGGCGCTGGCGAACCTCCTGGCGGCGGCCGAGCGCCCGGTGTTCATCGCCGGCCGCGGCGCCCGTTCGAGCGGGGACGTGCTGCGGGAACTGGCCGCGCGGTGCGGCGCGCTGCTGGCGACGTCGGCCGTGGCGCACGGCCTGTTCCACGACGACCCGTTCGCCTTGGGCATCTCGGGCGGCTTCGCCTCCCCGGCGGCGGCCGAGCTGATCGTGGGTGCCGACCTGGTCGTCGGCTGGGGCTGCGCGCTGAACATGTGGACCACCCGCCACGGCAAGCTGCTGAGCCCGCACGCGAAGCTGGCGCAGGTCGACCTCGAGCAGGCGGCGCTCGGCGCGCACCGCCCGATCGACCTGGGCGTCGTCGGCGACGTCGGGTGCACGGCGTCGGACGTCCTCGCCCTGGCCTGTTCGAGCCCGGGCTACCGCACGGACGAGGTGGCGGCCCGGATCGCGGCGGGCCGCTGGAACGACGTCGTGCACGAGGACCTGTCCGGCGACGGCCGCATCGACCCCCGGACGTTGAGCAGGCTCCTGGACGAGCTGCTGCCCGCCGAGCGGATCGTCTCGATCGACTCGGGCAATTTCATGGGCTACCCGAGCGCGTACCTGTCGGTGCCCGATGAGCAGGGGTTCTGCTTCACGCAGGCGTTCCAGAGCATCGGCCTGGGTCTGGGAACGGCCATCGGAGCGGCGCTGGCCCGCCCGGACCGCCTGCCGGTCCTGGGCACGGGCGACGGCGGGTTCCACATGGCACTGTCCGAATTGGACACGGCGGTCCGCCTGGGCCTGCCGCTGGTGGTGATCGTCTACAACGACGCGGCGTACGGAGCGGAGGTCCACCACTTCGGCGACGCGGACATGGCGACGGTCCGCTTCCCGGATTCCGACCTGGCGGCCCTCGCCCGCGGCTTCGGCTGCACGGGTATCACGGTCCGGGCGGCGGAGGACCTGTCCCCGGTGCGCGACTGGCTCGCGGGGCCGCGGCCGGGTCCGTTGGTGATCGACGCCAAGATCGCCGACGACGGCGGATCCTGGTGGCTGGCGGAGGCGTTCCGCCACTGACCCACCCTTGACAGGGGACGTGGGCGCCGGGATGCTGGCCGAGTTGTCTTACAGTCGTAAGACAGTGGGGGAACTACCCGAGGAACCCGCATGCGACTCTTCTTGGCCGTGCTGACGGCCGCCGTTCTCCTGGCCGGCGTTCTGCTGGCTGCCCCGGCGGACGCGGGCCAGCAGCGCCCCGACCCGGCGACAGGGCTGCTGGCAGCGTTCGACAGCCACCCGATCGTGGCAAAGTCCAGCCCCGACGTCGGAACGTTCGCGTTCGACCTGATCCGCGACCCCAGGCTTCCGGGCCGGGTGAACGACATAGCGGTGGAGTGCGGCAACGCGCGTCTCCAGCCGATGCTGGACGCGTACATCTTCGGAGCCGAGGTCCCGGAGATCAGCCAGGTGTGGCGCGACACGACGCAGCCGAGCTGCGGCTTCTCGACGTTCTACGAGCAGCTGTTCGCGTTGGTCCGCCAGGTCAACACGACGTTGCCGGCGGCCCGCAAGATCCGGGTGCTGGCCACCGATCCCCCGATCGACTGGAGCCGAGTGCGGTCACCGGCGGACCTCGACCCGTTCCTGGACCGCGACGCGTCGATCGTGTCGGTGGTGAAAACCCAGGTGTTGCAGAAGAACCGAAAGGCCTTGATGCTGTTCGGCTTGGGTCACCTGACCCACGACGGAGGCAGCGCAGCGGTAGCCCAACTGGAACGCGCCTACCCGGGGGCGGCGTATGTCATTGCGGACCACCGTGGGTTCACGACGGACAACGCTCGACTGGAGCGGCAGCTGGGTGCGTGGCCGGCTTTGGTGCCGGTGAAGGGTTCGTGGCTGGGTGCACTGGAGACGACGTACTTCCCGGTCAATCGGGAGTATCCGCCGGGAACGCGGGGGTATCCGGGGGTGGACGCGTATTTGTACGAGGGCCCGGCGGATCTGTTGCTGCGCGAGCCGTTGTCGGCCCGCGCGGTGCTGGACACGGAGTACTTGGCGGAACTCCGCCGCCGAGCCGCGGCGATCGATGCGCCGCCGGATTCGATCGAGTGGCCGGAGACGTTCTTCGAGCGGGAGCGGACATCGGGGGTCTTGCTGCGAGGTTGAGGGCCGGGGCGGCCCCGGAGGCGACGGGGCCGCGCGGCGACGGGCGAGGCTGCGCGGCGATGGGGCGAAGTTGCGCGGCGATGCGCGAGGCTGCACGGCACTGGGCGATGTTGCCCGGAAGCGAGGCGAGGCCGCGCGGCGCTGGGGCGCGGGCGCGGGCGCGGGCGCGGGCGCGGGCGCGGGCGCGGGCGCGGGCGCGGGCGCGGGCGCGGGCGCGGGCGCGGGCGCGGGCGCGGGCG
>NZ_JBSGBK010000023.1:0-111836 GCF_053601215.1 Amycolatopsis sp. NPDC004772 | reverse complement strand
ACACCACCAATTTTTTTTGGTGGGGTTGGCCCCCCTCCCCCCCCCCCCCCGCCGGGGGGGGGGGGGGGGCGGCCCCCCCCCCCCCCCCCCCCCCGCGGGGGGGGGGGGGGGCCCCCCCCCCCCCCCCCCGCCACATTGGGGCGCTTGGGGGCCGGGCCGTGCGCCGGGAGCAACGAAACGGCCCCGGTGGGAAGCCGGGGCCGTTTCATGGTCGCGTTCGGTGGTGGGCGGTTACTCCTCCGCGTCCGCCCAGGCCTTCAGCATCACGCGGGCGATCGACGAGTTCCCCGGCAGGATGATCTCCGCCGCGCCGCCGGCGATCGGCGTGGGGCGAGAACCCGCGCCCCGGTCGGCGCTGTTCTCGAACGCCTCCCGCACCTCCGCCCGCGAGACCCACAGCGCCTCTTCGATCTCCCCGTCCGCCGGCACCAACGGCAGCGCGCGGTCCGCGCGGGCCGTGAACCCCAGCATGATCGACCTCGGGAACGGCCACGGCTGGCTGCCCAGGTACCGCACGTCGGACACCGAAGCGCCCACCTCTTCGCGGATCTCCCGGACCACGCACGCCTCCAGGGACTCCCCCGCCTCGACGAACCCCGCCAGCACCGAGTACCGCCCCGCCGGCCAGATCGGCTGGCGCGCCAGCAGCACGTGGGAGCCGTTCACGCCCTCCGCCGAGTGGACCAGGCAGATCACCGCCGGGTCCGTGCGGGGGTACTCCTCGCGCCCGTCGTTCGTGCACTTGCTCGCCCAGCCGAACTGGATCAGCTCCGTCGGGCTGCCACACCGCGTACAGAACCGGGCCTGACGCCGCCAGAAGCGCAACGCCTGGGCCGTCGTGAAGAGCCCGGCCGACGTGTCGTCCAGGAGGTCTCCGTAGCCGCGCAGCTCGACCCAGACCTCGCCGTCCGCGCGCGGGACCTCCTCCACGAAACCCCAGCTGCCCGCCATCTTCACCGTGTCGGCCGCGCCCGACGGGCCGCCCGGCAGCGACCAATAATCGACGTCCTGCCACTCGCCGAGGAACACCGCGTCCTCCGGCGGCGAAGCACCGAAGTCGATCGCCTTCCGGAACGCCAGCGTCGACGCCCCTTCGGCCACCGGGGTGCGCCCGGCGTCGTCCAGGAGGACGACCCGGGCGTCCGGCCAGCGCGAAGCGAGCCGTGCGGGGTTGGTGCGCAAGCCTTCCTGACGGTCCACTGTGGACCGGGACAGGGTCGGCAGGTCCCCCAGGGTGAACGGGACCGACATCAGGCCGGCTCGCCCACGACGACGTCGCCGAGCGCCAGGAGCTTGCGCTCCAGCACCGCCGCGTCGCCGACCACCACGCCCGTGAACCGCTTGGGCGCGAAGTACTTCAGCGCCGCTTCGGCGACGTCGTCCGCGGTCACCGCCGCCACCCGCGCCGGGTGCTCGTTCAGCCACTCCAGGCCCAGCCCGGTCGACGCCAGCGCCAGCACCTGCCCGGCCAGCCCGGCCTGCGACGACGTCGACGTCAGCAGCGAGCCGATCGCGTACTGCCGCACCGACTCCAGCTCGTCGCCCGACGGCGGGACCTGGCCGAGGCGGCCCAGCTCGTAGCGGGTCTCCAGCAGCGCCGGGGCCGTCGCGTCGGTCGCCGTGTCCGCGTCGACGTTGACCACCGCCGTGCCGTCGGTGAACTCGAAGCCGGAGTGCGCGGAGTACGTGTACCCCTTGTTCTCGCGGATGTTCTCCACCAGCCGCGACGAGAAGTACCCGCCGTAGGCCAGGTTCGCCAGCTGCAGCGCCGCGTAACCCGGGTCCGTGCGCGGGATCGTCTGCGCCGAGAGCCGGATCTGCGACTGCACCGCACCCGCGCGCGGCACCAGCAGCACGCTCGGCCCGGTCAGGTCGGGCAGCGGCGGCAGCCGGACGGCGGAGCGGTCGGACGCCCAGCCGCCGAGCACCTTCTCCAGGTCGCCGACGACACCGGCCGGGTCGAGGTCGCCGACCAGCACCACCACCGAACCCCGCGGCAGCACCGACGCCTGGTGCAGCGCCCGCACCTGCTCCGGCGTCACGACCGCGACGTCTTCGGCGCGCGGGACCTCGCGCGTGGCCGGGTGGTCGCCGTAGCGGTGCTTCTGCAGGGCCTCCCGCGCGATCGTGCGCGGCTGCGTGCGCGAGACGGCGATCCGCTCGACCAGCCGCTCCTTCTCGCGGGCGATCTCCTCGTCGGCGTACGTCGCCCCGGTGAGGACGTCGCCGAGGACGTCGAGGAACGTCGGCAGCTTGTCGGCCAGCGCGGACCCGGTGAGCACCAGGCGCTCCGGGTCGACACCCGCGCCGATGTCGCCGCCGATCAGGGCCAGCTCGGCGTCGATCTCGATGCGGTTGCGGCGGGCCGTGCCGGTCAGGATCGTCTCGGCGAGCACCTCGGCCGTCGCCGGGTGCAGCGGGTCGTCGCCCGCGAACGGGATCCACAGGCGCGCCTCGACCATCGGCACGGTCGCCTTGCGGACGGCCACCACGCGCAGGCCGTTCGCCAGCGTCGTGTCCACATGGGACAGATCGGCGGCGGCCCGCTGCTCGCCGAGCGGCGGCAGCGGCCGCGGCCCCCGCGCGGTGCGGCCGATCTCCTCCGCGCTGCGGTGCGTTGCTGAAGTCACTGCTCGTTGTTCCCTTCCGAAGCGGGCTTGACCACCAGCACGGCGCGCGCGTCCGGGCGCAGCGCCTTCGCCGCCGCCGACACGGCCTCCGCGGTGACGGCGGACATCCGGTCCGCGAGCCGGTACACCAGCGACGCGTCGCCGTAGAGCAGCTCGAACGAGCCGAGGGCCAGGGTCCGCGACACCAGCCTGTCGTGCTCGGAGTGCAGACTCGCCGTCCAGCGGGCGGTGACCTTGCGCAGCTCTTCCTCGCTCGGCGGGGTCTCGGCGAGCTTCTCCAGCTCGTCGTCCAGCGCGGCGAGCACGCGCTCGCGGGGCACCTCGTGCGGGTGGATCAGGGTGATGGTGAACGTATCGGGGTCGCGGGCCTCGAACGGGCCGAACAGCCCGGCACCGGCGCCGATGTCGACGACCAGGGGCTCCTTGTGGACCAGCCGTTGCTGCAGGCGGGAGCCGTCGCCGTCGGTGAGCACGCCGGCCAGCACGAGGTAGGCCAGGTAGCTGTCGACGTCGTTGATCGGGTCCGGCATCCGGTAGCCGATGCCGAGCGCGGGCAGCGGGGCGTGCGCGTCTTCGATCTCGCCGCGCAGCTCGGTGGTCGGCAGCGGCTCGGCGAACGACGGCCGCTGCGGCGCCGGCCGGTGCGGGACGTCGCCGAAGTGGTCCTCGATCAGCTTCTTGGCGGTGTCGACCTCGAAGTCGCCCGCCACGGTCAGCACGGCGTTGGCCGGCGAGTAGTAGGTGTCGAAGAAGGCCGCGCAGTCGTCGACCGTGGCGCTTTCGAGGTCCTCGAAGCCGCCGTAGCCGTTGTGGGCGTTGGGGAACGTCGAGTAGAGCACCGGCGGCAGGGTGATCCACGGGAACCCGCCGTAGGGCCGGTTCAGCACGTTGAGCCGGATCTCCTCCTTGACGACGTCGATCTGGTTCGCCAGGTTCTCCGCGGTCAGCTTGGGCGCGCGCATCCGGTCGGCTTCGAGGAACAGCGCCCGCTCGAGCGCGGCGCTCGGGAGCACCTCGAAGTAGTCGGTGTAGTCCGGGTGGGTGGACCCGTTGAAGGTCCCGCCGCTGGACTGCACGTGCCGGAAGTGCGCGAGTTTCTCCAGGCTCTCGGAGCCCTGGAACATCAGGTGCTCGAAGAGGTGCGCGAAACCGGTGCGCCCCTCCGGCTCGGAGCGGAAACCCACGTCGTAGTGCACGCTGACGCCGACCACCGGCGCGGTCGCGTCGGGGGCGAGAACCACGCGCAGACCGTTGTCGAGGGTGTATCGGACGAGCTCGGGATCGGCCATGGCCCCACCCTACGACGACCCCGCGCTTCCCGGCGTCCCGGCTCGTGAGTGGTAAGGCGGGTTCTAACCCTCCTTACCACTCACGAGCTCGAGCCGGTGGGCGCGGTGGGCGGCGGCGAAGGTGCCGGTGAGCGCCGTCGCGAAGGATCCGGCCTGGTCAGGGCGGACGTCGCCGGCGTGCCAGTAGACCGGCGGCGGGTGCTTGAGGCCGTCGAAGGCAGCCACCCAGGGCGCCAGTTCGCCCAGAGCGAGCGCGTACGGCAGGCCACGGGAGAAGACGAGCTCGCGCTGCGGCTTGTCGAGGTCCTTGACCCGGACGGCGGTGACGCCGCGGAGCCGGCGCGCGACCTCGGCGCCCGCTCGCCGCCGCGCGGGCAGAGCGACCGAGGCGGCGACGGCGGCGACCCCGGCCAGCGCGAGGAGCACGCCGAGCTGGGCGTACCCGACCGTCAGGGCCAGCAGCACCGTGAGGAACACGCCGTAGCAGACGACCCGGAGGCCGGCCCGGCGAAGCCGCCCCGCCGCCCACCAGCCGCGCCGGACGAGGTCGGCGGCCAGCTCCGCGCGCGGGACTTCGACGCGTCGCTGCCGCAGTTCGGCGAGCGTCACCGTGTCTTCCGGCAGGACGGCTGCGAAGACGGCACGTTCGAAGGGCGACAGGTGCTCGTCGGCGGGGTTGCGGCGGCTCAGCCGGGTGCCGTCTTCGCTGACCCAGAGGTAGTTGCGGACGGCGAGGTCGAGCACGGTCGCGGCCAGGTCGAGGGGCCCGGCCCGGCCGCGCAGGAGGACCCCGGCGTGGCCCGGCAGCACCCCGGCCGGGGACGCGAACTCGCCGTTCGCGGTGACCGGCTCGGCCTTCGGCGCCGTCCCCGGATCGGCGTCACGGCGGCGCGCGAGGCCCACCAGCAGAGCGGTGACCAGCAGCAAGCCCGCGAAGGCCGCCCAGGCCCAGCCGACCGGCGCGGTGAGCACGAACGCGCCGGCGATCGTCTTCGCCGGGACCAGGACCTCGTTCGCCGGAACGGTTCCCGCGGGCAGCTCGACGGTCGCCGTCATCCGGTCACCCGCGGCGAGGTTCTGCTGGCTGAACCGGGTCAGCCCGGCGTGGTCGATCTGCGCGGCCGCGCACGGGAGGTCGCCGACGAGGCAGTCGACGGCGGTGGGGATCTTCGGCGCCGCGAAGGAGGCGCGAAGGAACTTCAGCTCGGTGCTCCAGCCGCCGGCCAGCTCCCAGGTGACCCGGTCGCCGGCGACCGCACCGTCCACTGTGTACCGGACGATCGACGTGCCGGGCGTCAGGTGGACGGTGAAGGCGTCTTTGTCCACGCTCGCCGTCCCGCCGCCTTCGAGGACGACGTCGCGGACGCCGTAGACGCGGTCGCGGTGGTGGGGCGCGGCGACCCGCAGCGCGACCCGGCGATCCATCGTGAGGCCGTCGGGGACCGAGATCGCTTCGACGACCGAGAGCGAGCCGTCGCGCTGGACCTTGAGCTGGATCTCCGCGCTCTGCGGCACGGTGGGCAACGGCGGCTGGTCCGCGGGGCCGGCGGCCAGTGCGAGCGCGAGGACCGCCCCCGCGAGCACGGTCAGCGGGCCGCGGCGGCGGTGAGGACGCCGTCGAGCGCGGTCAGGAAGGACGGGAAGTGCGCACCGAAGCGGCGCAGGTCCGGCTCGGCTTCCATGCCGCCGTACCAGTACAGCCCGGCCGAGCCGTCGGCCGACGGGTTGAGCGCGGCGAAGGTGCCGAGCCAGCGTTCGGTGTCGCCCAGGACGACCGCGTACGGCAGCGAGCGGGAGAACACCAGCTCGCGGTCGGCGGGCGGGATGTCGTCGGCCCGCGCGGTGTGCAGGTAGTCGAGCAGCCCGCGGACCTGCCCGGCCAGCGCCCGGCCGCGGGCGGTGCGGGACGGCAGCAGCGCGGCCACCGCGACGACGGCGAGCCCGGCCAGGGCCAGGGCGACGCCGAGCAGCGCGTACCCCGCGGTGAAGGTGAGCACCGCGGTGGTGACCAGGCCGAGGGTGAAGATCCCGGCGCCGAGCCAGGTCAGCCGGCCGCGGGCGGTGTCGGGGCGGCGGGAGAACCAGCGCTTGCTGACGACGTCGGCGTACATCGCGTCGCTGATCCGGCGCAGGTCGAGCCCGCCGCGGGCGCGCAGCTGCGACACGAGCACGGTGTCGGTGCCCGGCGGCAGCAGGGTTTCGCAGACGGCGCGTTCGAAGTCGTGGAGGTGCTCGTCCGGCGGGTTGCGGCGGGCGATCTGCCAGTCGGGACCCGGGACTTCGGCCAGCCACAGGTAGTTGCGGACGGCGAGGTCGACGACGGTGGCGCTGATGTCGACGACGTCGACGGTCTCGTCGACGACCGTGCCGACCTGGCCGGGCAGCACGCCGTCGGGGCTGGCGAAGAAGACTCGGTCACCGTCGCGCAGGAGCACCTCGACCGGGCCGGTGGCGGTGCGCAGCGCGCCGGCGTCCTGCTTGCGGCGCCGCCACACGAAAAGGGCGGCCGCGACGAGGAAGACGAGCAGGACGGCGAAGGCGATCCCGGTCGGCGGCGTCAGCGCGAAGGCGTTGGCCAGCAGGCCGATGGCGGCGAACTGCGCGTTCGCCGGGGTGGTGCCCGCGGGCAGGCCGACGAGCAGGTCGACGCGGTCGCCGGGGCGGACGTCGTTCTGTTCGAGCCGCACGACCCCGGTGTGGTCGAGCTCGGCGAGGGTGCAGCGCTGGTTCGAGCCGACCGGGCCGGCGAAACAGTCCACAGGGGACAATTGGGTCGCCGGGGCGACGAGGGACGCGGTGAGCTTGGCCAGCGGGGTGTCGAAGCCGCTGGCGACCTGCCACCGGGCCTGCTGGCGGCCGTTCTGGTCGGCGATGGCGCCGTCGACGGTATAGGTGACACTGCTGGTGCCGGCGGGGAAGGTGAGCACGAGCTGGTCGCCGGTGAGCTCGGTGGTGGCGCCTTCGGCCTTGACGTCGCGGACGGCGAAGACGCGGTCCTGGTCGTCGCCCGCGGGGACCTTGAGCGGGACGCGCGAGGTGAGGTGCTGCCCACCGGGGACGGTGACGTGTTCGGTGACGGAGAGGGTCCCGTCGCGGAGGACCTTGAGGGCGACGTCGGCGGTGGCGCCTTCGGGCGGCCGGACGTCCTGGCCGCCGAGCAGCTGGGGTTTCTTGGACTGGTCGTCGGGCAGGTTGGGCAGCACGGGCCCGGCCGACGGCCCCTGCGCGGCCGCGGGCCCGGCGGTCACCAGCACGGCCGCGACGGCGATCGCGGCGGCGGCCCCCCATTTCATCGACACAGCACCACACCCTAGAGCACTCGATCTATGCTGACGCCCGGAACGGCGCGATCACCGCAGGTACGCCGCTTCGGACGGGGAAAACGCACGGGGGGTTCCATTCGATGACGCACGGTCCTGGTGCCGGTCCGGGTCCCGGTTCCGGCCCGCACGACCCGCGCCGCCCGCAGCCACCGGGCCGGCCGCCGCAGCCGGGCCGGCCGCCGCAGCCGCCCCCGGGAGCGCGGCCGCTGCCGCCACCGGGGGTGCGGCCGCTGCCGGGGCAGGGTGGGCCGCCGAACCGCTCCGGCCCGCCCGCGCAGCAGCCGGGCCCGGGCGCACCCGGCCCCGTCGGACCGCCCGCGCAACAACCCAGCACCGGTAGCGCACCCGGGCCGTTCGCGGCGCCCGCGCAGCAGCCGGGCCAGGGCGCACCCGGCCCTTTCGGGAACCCCGCGCACCAACCCGGCCCCGGTGGCGCACCCGGCCCCTTCGGGGCGCCCGCGCAGCAGCCGGGCCTCCCGCAGCCGCCGCGCGGTCCGTACGGGCCGCCCACCGGGCCGTTCGGCCACCCCCTCCCGCCGCCCGCGCGGGCTCCGCTGCCACCTCCGGCCGCGGCCGCGGTGCCCGTCTTCGCGCCGGGTTACGCCGCACCTCCCGCATTCGGGCCGCGGTTCGCGCCCGGCTACACCCCTTACGTCGCCAAGAAGTCGAACACCGGTGTCGTCGTCGCCGTCGCCATCTTCGCCATCGTCGCCGTCGCCGGGGGGCTCATCGCCGCCGTTGCGCTGTCCGGGAACCACAAGCGGCATGTCGCCGACGCCGGCTACTCCAGCACCTATCCGACCACCACCGAAGAAACCACCACCGCAGCGACGACCACCGCGACCACGTCGTCGGCCGCGGAAACCACGACCGCCCGGACCACCGAACGACGGACGGCGACCTCGCAGCCGCCGTCCGGGCCGCGGTCGGTTGCGGCCACCGGGAACAACCCGCTGTTCGGCAGCCCGGACTACGGCCTGCAGAACGTCCCGTGCTCGCTGAGCCGCTGGGCGACCGACCAGAACAGCGTCACGCGCTTCTTCCAGTCCGGCATCGGCTGCCTCGACGCGATGTGGTCACGCATGCTCGGCGCCGTCGACCTGCCGTTCCGGTCGCCGAACCTGTCGGTGCCGCGGTCGCTGTCGGAATCGTCGACGCCGTGCGGCAGCGGCGGCACCACCACCGGTGTCACGCCGTTCTACTGCTCGGCGAACAACACGATCTACATGCCGATGGACCGCATCGAGCTCGACGTGTGGGGCAACCACCCGGGCCCGTACCTGTCGATCCTGGCCCACGAATACGGCCACCACGTGCAGAACATGTCCGGCATCACCGAGGCGTTCGCCAACCAGCGCTACGACGCGGGCGCCGACTCCGCGGCCGGCCTGGAACTGTCCCGGCGCATGGAACTCGAGGCCCAATGTTTCTCGGGGATGTTCCTCGGCTCGGCGTCGGTCTCCGGCGGCTCGGTCGACAAGAACCTCTACAACGAAGCCTGGAACGCCCAGGACCGCGGCGACGACTACGCCCGCAACGGCAAACGCGACCACGGCAGCGCCAAGCACAACATCAGCTGGTGGCAGCACGGCGCCACGAAGAACCGCAACCAGCAGTGCAACACCTGGCTCTCCCCCTCGGGGGACGTCTCGTGACGCCGGTCAGCTCGGCGGGGTGAACGGGTTCTCCACCCCCGTCGGCGGCGTCGGCGGATCCGGCTGCGCCACGGCCGGGACACCGGCCGCCGCCGGGTGCGGCTGCGGCAGCTGCCCCCGCGCCGCCGCGAGCCGGGCCTGGTAGGCCTGGACCGCCCGGGCGTGGTCGCGGTTGCGCCGCTCCGCCAGCACCGCCGCCAGGAACGCCCACGGCGGTACCCCGGGCGGCACCGGCGTTCCCAGCGCGTTGCCCACCTGCTGCGCGAGCCCCCAGCCGAGCGCGTGGGACGCCTCCGGGCGCAGCTCGCGGAACCGGGCGAGGAACTGGCGGCTGGCCAGCGCGAGGTCGTCCGGCAGGCGGGTCAGGTCGAGCTGCGACGCCCAGCCTTCGAGGCCCGGCGGCATGCCGATCGCCGCGTACGCCGCACCGTCCGGGACGCGCTCGCGGACCACCAGCGTCCCGGCGAGGAAGTCGCCGACGCGGCGGCCGTTCGACGAGCACAGCGACACGATCACCGCGACCGCGCCGAACAGGCCGAGCGCCCAGAAGTCGACGACGAAGCCGCCGAGGCCGCGGACCAGCGCGTGCCGGAAGCGGATCGGGCCGCCGTCGACGCGCACCACCCGCAGGCCCACCGCCATCTTGCCCAGGGAGCGGCCGCGCGTGAGCGTCTCGGAGATGACCGGGTAGCCGACCATGACCAGCACGACGAAGACCAGCAGCAGCGCCACGAAGAGCGACTCGTCGTCGGCCGGCGTCACGAACGAAAGCACCATGGCCGCCGCCAGCAGCAGGGCCAGCTGCAGGAGGACGTCCAGCGCCATCGCCAGCGCGCGGCTGGCGAGTTTGGCCACGCGCAGGTCCAGGACGACCGCTTCGCCGGTGACCAGCTCCGATTCCTCGTGCACGAAGACCAGCGTATCGACGGATAGGGTGGCCGGTGTGGATGTGGACGTCTTCGTCGCCGCGCACGCGGCGGAGTGGACCCGGCTCGGCGAGCTGACCCGGCGCGGCGGCAAGCTGACCGGGCCGGAAGCCGACGAGCTGGTGACGCTCTACCAGCGGACCGCGACGCACCTGTCGATCGTGCGGTCGGTCGCGCCGGACCCGGCGCTGCTCGGCCGGCTGTCGGACCTGGTCGCCCGCGGCCGGGCGGCGGTCTCCGGGTCGCACAACCCGGCCTGGCGCGAGGTCGCCCGGTTCTTCACGCGCCGGTTCCCGGCCGCGGTCTACCTTTCGCGGCGCTGGTGGATCCCGGCCGCGCTGGTGTCGATCGCGGTGATGGCGGTGATCGCCGTCTGGGTCGCGCGCGACCCGCTCGTGCGCGCGTCACTCGGGACGCCGGACGAGCTGCGCGAGCTGACCAAGCCCGGCGGCGACGCGGAAACGTACTACTCGACGGGACCGGCGGCGTCCTTCGCGGCGCAGGTCTGGACGAACAACGCGTGGGTGGCGGCGACCTGCCTGTTCCTCGGCGTCGCGCTGGGCCTGCCGGTGCTCGGCGCGCTCTGGCTGAACTCGCTCAACGCCGGGATGATCATCGGCGCGATGAGCGCGGCCGGCCGCGGCGACGTGATGATCGGCCTCCTGCTCCCCCACGGCCTCCTGGAGCTGACGGCGGTGTTCGTCGCGGCGGGAACGGGGCTGAAGCTCGGCTGGACGGTGATCGACCCGGGCCGCCGCTCCCGCACGGCGGCGCTCGCCGAGCAGGGCCGGTCGGTGGTGGTGATGGCGCTCGGGCTGACGTGCGTGCTGCTGGTGTCCGGCGTGATCGAGGCGTTCGTGACGCCGTCGGGCTGGCCGACGTGGCTGCGGGTGGGCATCGGCGCGGCGGTGGAGGTGGCGTTCCTGGTGTACGTCTTCACGCTGGGCCGCCGCGCGGCGAAGGACGGCGAGGTCGGCGACCTGGACGCCCGCGACGCCGGCGACGCGCTGCCCGAGTCGGCCTAGAGCCGTCCCGCGGCCTTCAAGGCCAGGTAACGGTCCGCCAGCGCCGGCGGCAGTTCCTCCGGGACCGCGTCCACCACGTGCACCCCGTGCCGCACCAGGCGTTCGGTCACGCGCTGGCGCTCGGCCGTCGTGCGGGCCGCCGAGGCCGCGTCGTACACCGCTTCCGCGTCCCCGCGGGCCGACAGCATCTCCGCCACCCGAGGGTCCGCCACCGACGCGACCACCAGCTCGTGCCGGCCCGTCAGCGAACTCAGCACCGGGAAGAGGCCCTCCTCCAGCGGTGCCGCGTCCAGCCCGGTCAGCAGCACCACCAGCGCGCGCCGCCGGGTCCGCTGGAGGACCTCCGCGATCATCCCGCGCGCGTCCGTCTCCACCAGCGACGGCTCGAGCGGCGCCATCGCGTTCACCAGCGACGTCAGCAGGGACGCCCCCGATGAGCCCTGCACCGCCGCGCGCAGGCGGCGGTCGTAGGCCAGCAGGTCGACGCGGTCGCCCGCGCGGGAAGCCAAGGCGGCCAGCAACAATGCCGCGTCCATCGCCGCGTCCAGCCGCGGTGCGTCGCCCACGCGGCCCGCCGACACGCGGCCCGTGTCCAGCACCAGCACCACGTGCCGGTCGCGCTCGGGGCGCCACGTGCGGACCATGACGTCCGCCGCGCGGGCCGTGGCGCGCCAGTCGATCGAGCGGACGTCGTCGCCGATGACGTACTCGCGCAGCGAGTCGAATTCCGTGCCCTGGCCCCGGATCAGCACCGCGTTGCGGCCGTCGAGCTGCTGCAGCCGCGCCAACCGGGACGGCAGGTGCTTGCGGCTGTGGAACGGCGGCAGCACCCGGACCGTCCACGGCACCGCGTGCGACCCCTGCCGGGCGGCCAGGCCCAGCGGGCCCACCGAGCGGACCGTCACCCGGGCCGCCGTCCGGTCTCCGCGCCGGGTCGGCCGCAGGGACGTCACCAGGGCCCGCCGCTCCCCCGCCGGGACGTGCACGGCATGCCGGTCGGCCGCGCCCGCCGACGGCGGCCACGCGTCGCGCAGCTGCCCGCGCACCGCACGGCCACCGGGGTTCGCGACCACCAGCCGCACCTCGCACGGCTCGCCGAGCCGGACCGAGGTGCCGCCCGAGCGCGCGAACGTCAGCGCCCGCACGCTGCCCGCCAGCGCCAGGTCGACGGCGACGAGCACCAGCAGCACCGCGCCGACCGCCAGGAGCCCGGTGGTCGACGGCAGCAGCAGCCCGACCACCAGCGCGCCGAACAGCGCCAGCAGCCCGAGCCTTCCGGTGACGGCCATGTCAGCGCGGCACGGGCACGGACGCGAGCACGCGGTCCAGCACGCCGTCCGCGGTGACGCCTTCGAGCTCGGCCTCCGGCCGCACGTCCAGGCGGTGCCGCAGCGCGGGCCGGGCGAGGGCCTTGACGTCGTCGGGCGTCGCGTAGTCGCGTCCGGCGAGCCACGCCCACGCGCGGGTCACCGCGAGCAACGCCGTGGCGCCACGCGGGGAAACGCCGATCCGCACCGACGGCAGCGACCGCGTCGCCCGGCACAGGTCGACGACGTACCCGATCACCTCGGGCCCGATCGTCACCCGCGCCACGGCTTCGCGCGCCGCCGCGAGTTCGGGAGCTCCCGCGACGGCCTTGAGGCCCGCCGCGGCGAGGTTGCGCGGGTCGAAGCCCTGCGCGTGCCGCCACAGGATGCCGATCTCGTCCTCGCGCGAGGGCGCGGGCATGGTCAGCTTGAGCAGGAACCGGTCCAGCTGCGCCTCCGGCAGCGGGTAGGTGCCCTCGTACTCCACCGGGTTCTGGGTGGCGATCACGATGAACGGGTCCGGCAGCGGCCGCGACTTGCCATCGATCGAAACCTGCCGCTCCTCCATCGCCTCCAGCAGCGACGACTGCGTCTTCGGCGGCGTCCGGTTGATCTCGTCGGCGAGCAGCAAGTTGGTGAACACCGGCCCCTCGCGGAAGGAGAACTCGCCGCTGTGCGCGTCGTAGACGATCGAGCCGGTGACGTCGCCGGGCATCAGGTCCGGCGTGAACTGCACGCGCGTGGTCTCCAGGTCCAGCGCCGCGGCCAGGGCCCGCACCAGCAGCGTCTTCGCCACGCCCGGGACGCCTTCGAGCAGCACGTGCCCCCGGCAGAGCAGCGCCAGGATCAGCCCGGTGACGGCGGCTTCGTTGCCGACGACGGCCTTGCCGACCTCGGCGCGCAGCGCGATCAGCGCGTCGCGGGCCCCGGTCGCGTTCTCGGTACCGCTGGTCAAGTTCGCCCTGCCTCTCGTTCCACCTGATCGAGTTCGCCGGCCAGCCGGACCAGCGCGGGGTCATCCGGCACCGGCGGGCCGTAGAGGATCGCGCCGACGTCGTTCGCCGGACGGCCGGTCCGCGTGCTCACCGACGCCACCAGCGCCGCCGCGTCGGCGTCGCGCGGCAGGCCCAGCGCGGTCCGCAGCCGGCCGCGCGCGGCTTCCCGCAGCGTCTCGCCCGCGTGCCCGGCCGCCTTGGCCCGCCGGTACAGCCGGGCGCGGCCCTCGGCCGTTTCGGCCGCGCGGACGACGATCGGCAGCGGCTCGGTGACCACCGGGCCGAGCCGGCGGGCCCGCCACAACGCCAGCAGGGCCACCGCGACGAGCGCCTGCGCGGCGCCGTAGTACCAGCCGTCCGGGATCAGGTCGAAGATCGACCGGCGGGAGTCGTCCAGCGCCGGGTCGGACGTGGTCGGCAGGTACCAGACGAGCTTCGGGTGCGCGCCGAGCAGCCGCAGCGACAAGGCCGCGTTGCCCTGCTCGGCGAGCCGCTGGTTGGTCAGCGGGGCCGGCGTGCCGAGCAGCGTCGTCGTGCGGTTCCCCTCGGCGAGCTGCAGCAGCGTGCCGCCGCCGTCCTCGCCGGGGTAGCACGAGCGCGCGCCGGGCGAGGTGTAGCCGATCCCGCCGAGCGTGACCTCGCCGGCCGCGACCGCCGCGGCGACCGTGCACTGCGGCGGCAACGTCCCGACGTCGCTGCGCCCGGCCGGGTGCACCAGCGGCAGCGAATCCCGCAGCGTCACCTCGCCCGGCGTCACCAGGACGACGTCGGCCGCGCGCTCCCGCAGGGCGTCGAACCGCTTCGCCGGGGCCAGGTCCGGGGCGGTCACCAGCAGCGTGGTGTCCTCGCCGACTTCGGCGTCCGCTTCGGCGACCGTGTGCGCGGTCCGGACGTCGACCCCCTGGTCCTTCAGCAGTTTCACCAGGGCGTGCGCGCCGCCGGGTTCGTACGAGCCGGGTTCGAGGGCGCCGTAGGCCTGCTCGCCCCGGCCGAGCAGCAGCAAGGCCCCGGCGACGAAGATCAGGACGAGGAGGGCGAGCGGGATCCGGGCACCGCGCCAGATCCGGCGCAGATCCGGCGAGACCGAGGTGCTCACTGGGCCGCCATGGCGACCGGCCGCTCACGGCGGCAGCGTTCGTCCAGCTCGGTCAGGGTCCGGTACGCCGCTTCGGTGCCTTCGCGGCCGCCGTAGTGGACGTCGTCGAAGAGCCGGGCGCCCTGCCGCAACTGGTCCGCGACGTTCGGCAGCAGCTGCCCGGCTTCGGCGGCGGCTTCGTCCGCCGTCCGCCCGGAGCGGACGTCGAGCAGCGCGCGTTCCTCCAGGGCCCGCACGACGGCGCGGAAGCGGTCGCGGACCGCGTCGTCGAACCGGCCCGCGGCGGCGGCTTCCGCGGCCGAGCGGCGGTAGTCGGCGGCGTTCTTGCGCTGCCCGCCGAAGACGACGCGCTCGGCCCGCGCCGCGCGGGCGACCTTGCCCGTGCGCACCCGGATCACCACGACGAGCACGATCAGCAGGGCCAGGACCAGCAGTACGCCGAAGATCCCGCCGGGAACGTCCGAGGACAGGCTGTTCAGCAGCTTGTCCAGCTGCTCCCCCAGCCACCGGCCGATCTCCTGCAGGAAGCTCGGCCGCGCCTCGCGGTACTTCGGGTCGGAGAGTTCCTGCTCGGCCGCGCGGCGGGCCGCGTCCCGGTCGAGGTCGACCGGGACGTCCGTCAGCCGGAAGGTCACCATGCCGGGGGCGGCTGCACCCCGGCGGCGCGAGCCAGCTCGATGTCCATGCCTTCGCGGCGCATCCGCTGGTCGAGGTAGACGATCACGGTGACCAGCGCGACGAACGGGATCGCGACGGTGCCGGCGATGATCTGCCCGGCCGACGCCAGCAGCAGGTCACCGGTGCTCGGCACGGTCACCTTGCCCGGGTTGAACATCTGGCTGAACATGCCCGTGCCGATGGTGAACGGCAGCTGGATGATGTTCTCGAAGAACGACTCGATGATCCGGGCCAGCAGCAGCACGCCGAGCACCCGCCAGAACGCGCCGCCGCCGACCAGCTTGACCGACCGCGCGAACGCCTCCCGGAACGTGCCGCGCTCGAGCACCAGCGCCGGGGCGGCCAGCGCCCAGAACACCCAGGCGAGCACGCCGGGGATGATGCAGAGCATGACGCCGATGGTGCTCAGGAGCGCGTAGACGAACGCCACGCCGAGCAGCGGCAGCAGCCGCGGCTGCACCTCGCGCCAGGCGATGCCGAAGCTGACCTCGCGGCCCAGCGCGGCCCGGCCCATCACCGCGGCCATCAGGCCGGTGGTGACGGTCAGCAGGAGCGTCGAGACCAGCGTCGAGGAGATCAGCACGATGAACAGGTCGCCGAACGTGCCGAAGAGGGCGTTGCGCAGCTCCTCTTCGGTCGCCGCCGGGCCGAGTTCGACCGTGGTCGCGAAGCTCTCCAGGTCGGTGAGGACGTACCTCTGCAGGACGAACGTGAGCGCGGCGCTGAGCACCGCCACCACCGCGCCGATGCCGAGGATCAGCAGCGCGTGCCGGCGGATCGCGGTGATCGCGCCGTCGAGGATGTCGCCGATGTTGAGCGGCCGCAGCGCGATCACGCCGGGCTTGCCGAGCCCGTCCGGGTTCCAGCGCGGCGGCTGGTACTGCTGCTGCCCGGTGAACGGCGGCAGCGCGTCCGGCCGGTAGGACGACCCGTGCTGCCAGCCCGGCGGCGGGGTCGCGGGTGCGGCCGGGGTGTCCGGTGCCTGCCAGCCGCGGGGCGGCGTCGGCGGTGACGCGGCGTGATCTCCGGGTGGCTTCGGCTCACTCGATCCGGGGGCGGGAGCCGAGGGCACGCCCTGGCTCGGAGTCGGCGTGTCGGCACCCTCGCCGCCGGGCGCGCCACCGGTGTCTGTCATCGAAGCCCCTCGCCTGCAGTACCTGCTTGGCAACACTCTCTCAGAGCCCGTTGCACCCGGCCAGACCTGGGGTGACGTCGGTGCGTCGTGACGCGGTGCGCACGGACGGGTGCGAGACGGGCCGTTCCCCCGATATGCTGAATGGCGGGATCGGGTACCCCCGGTCCGTACCGAGACCCTTCGGGACTGCCTAGTGACGCAACCGCCCCCCGGCCAGGAACCGCCTCGCGGAACCGTTCAGCCGCCGCCGGTGCCGGATGCGCAACCGGATCTCCCGTGGCTGGGCCGCCCGCACACCGTGTCCGCACCGAGGCGCCGGTCACCGGCGGCCGTCATCGGCGTGTGCCTCGGCGCGGTGGCCGTGCTGGTGCTCGGGCTGGTCGCGATCGTGGCCCTCAACCGCGACGACACGCCGCTGGCCAACCCGAACCTCCGCGACGTCCCGTCGTCCCAGGACGTCCCCCCGCAGCAGCTGCCGCCCGGCGGCGCGGGGGCCCCGGCGTCGGCGTCGAACCCGGCGACCGAGCTCTCCACGCCCAGCCCGACCGGCCCGCAGAAGATCCTCAAGCTGGCCGACCACCCGATCCTGCAGGACCCGAACGCCGGCCTGCAGAACCGCGTCTGCACGCTGCCGGCCTGGCAGAGCACGCAGAACGGCGCGGAAGCGTTCTTCACCGCGGCCAGCAAGTGCCTGGACGCGGCGTGGGGCCCGTTCCTCGAGGCCTACCACCTGCCGTTCACGCCGCCGTCGCTGCACTTCCCGACCGGCGCGAGCTTCGAGACCGAGTGCGGCACGATCCAGGTCGGCATCGCGACCGCCGCGTACTACTGCGAAAACAACCTGTACGTCCCGTTCCGCGGCCTGCAGACCGACCAGTACGGCAACAACCCGGGTGTCTACCTGGCCCTGTTCGCCCACGAGTACGGCCACCACGTGCAGGAGGTCGCCGGGCTGATGGACGCGGCCTGGCAGAAGATCTACGAAGCGGGCCAGAACAGCCCGGCCGGGCTGGAGATGTCGCGGCGCAAGGAACTGCAGGCCCAGTGCTTCTCGGGGATGTTCCTCGGCGCGCACGTCGACCAGGGCGGCACGATCAGCCGCGACATGTACAACAAGGCCTGGAACGACCAGGAGACCCGCGGCGACAACACCTCCCGCAGCCACGACCACGGGACGAACGCGCACTACGCGTCCTGGTGGCGGGCGGGCGCGACGAGCAACCGGATCGCCGACTGCAACACCTTCGCGGCGCCGTCGTCCGAGGTCAGCTAGCGGTTCTGGGGCCGGTTCTGGTGCGCAGCGGGATGCTCAGCCACAGGTAGGCGAACATCCCGCCGGAGAAGCACGCGAACACCAGCAGAGCCAGGCCGAGCGGGCGCCGGGCGTCGGACGCGCCCATCGACGTGTCCGCGGCGGTGACGGTGACCGACCCCGTGTCGGGCAGCACGTCCGGCACCGCGACCTCGACCCGCTCGCCCTGGCCGTGCCCGCAGCCGTCGAGCGTGCCTTCGTGGGCCTTCCCGGCGACGGTGAACTTGACGGTTTCCTTCGCGTCAGCCTGGCCGCAGGGCGCCGGCTTGGTCACCTCCGCCTGCACCGGCGCACCCAGGACGTCGTTGCCGATGCCGAGCAGGCCGGGCCCGGCCAGCCAGGCGAGCAGCACGACGAGCACACCCGCCGCGGCGGGGATCGCCACCGTGGGCCACGTGAGGGCGAGGGATCGCGGGGGCACCCGGCCATGGTTCCAGATCCCGCGGGCAAAACCCAGGCGCCCTGGTCACCGCTCGATCTTCTCCGCCTGGGTGACCTTTTTGACGTAAAGCAGCTTGTCGCCCGGTTCGATGGCGTCGGCCTGCGGGGCGTCCACGCGGTACAGGACGCCGTCGCGGACCAGGCCGAGGACGAGGTCGGCCAGGTGCCGCGGCGAACCGCCCTCTTCGGACGGTTCGACCGCCCGTTCGGCGATCGCCAGCCCCGATTCGGGGGTCAGCAGGTCCTCCATGATGTCGACGACGAGCGGCGTCGACGTCGCCATGCCGAGCAGCCGCCCGGCCGTCTCGCTGGAGACGACGACCTGGTTGGCGCCCGACTGCTTGAGCAGGTGGACGTTCTCCGCCTCCCGCACCGACGCGACGATGTGCGCCTTGGGCGCCAGCTCGCGGGCGGTGAGCGTGACGAGCACCGCCGTGTCGTCCCGGTTCGGGGCGACCACGACCGCCCGCGCGTGCTGGACCGCGGCGACCCGCAGGACGTCCGCCCGGGTGGCCGAGCCGTGCACGGCGACGAGGCCGAGCGCGCTCGCCGCGTCGAGGGCCTGCTGGTCGGTGTCGACGACGACGATCTGCTCCGGGGCGACGTCCTCGTCACCGAGCAGCGCGTTGACGGCGGACCGGCCCTTGGTGCCGAACCCGACGACGACGGTGTGGTCGCGCACCTTCGTCCTCCACTTCTGGATCTTGAACGCCTGGCGGGAGCGCTCGGTGAGCACTTCCAGGGTGGTCCCGACCAGGACGATGAGGAAGAGCACCCGCAGCGGGGTGATCACCAGGACGTTCACCAGCCGCGCGGACGACGTGGCCGGCGCGATGTCGCCGTAGCCGGTCGTCGAGAGCGAGACGGTGGCGTAGTACAGGCTGTCCAGCAGGGAGAGGCCGTCGCCGTTGGCGTCGCGGTAGCCGTCGCGGTCGAGGTAGACGATGACCACCGTGGCCAGCAGCGCGAGCGTCGCACCGATGATCCGCTTGACGATCGAGCGGAGCGGGCTGACCGTCAGCTCCGGCATCCGCAGGACGCCGACGAGCTCGTGGTCGGGCCGATCGGTGAGACTGCCCAGCGGCAACCGTTTGAGCGCCTTCATGCTGGCTCGTGTCGAGCGTCACTCACGCCCGGAGGATAGCCGAACCGGACACCGCGCCGCCGCGTGGAACGATGAGTCCATGGCAACCTCGCAACGGCCCGCGCACGTGTTGGCGGGCGCGCTGGGCTTCATGGGCGTGCTCCACTTCGCCGTCCCCAAGCCGTTCGACGGCCTGATCCCGGCGTCGCTGCCGGGCTCGCGGCGGGCCTGGACGTACGGCTCGGGCGTGGCGGAACTGGCGGTCGCGGCCGCGGTGGCGACACCCCGCACCCGCCGCCTCGGCGGCCTGGCGGCCGCCCTCCTCTTCCTGGGCGTCTTCCCGGGGAACGTCAAGATGGCGCTGGACGCGGCTTCGGCCCCGGCCCCCCAGCGCGCGATCGCCTGGGCCCGCCTCCCCCTCCAGTGGCCCCTGATCGCCTGGGCCCTGAAGGTCCGCGACAACGCGTAACCCGCGTGATCAAGCCCGGATCTCGCGTGACCGAACCCGGATCCCGCGTGACCGAACCCGGATCCCGCGTGATCAGGGCCGGATCTCGCGAGTTCCGGCTCCAATCACGCCAGTCACGTCCCCGATCACGCCAGTCACGTCCCCGATCACGCGAGTTGCGGGGCTGATCACGCTTCGGGGAGGTCGCGGAGCAGGCCGCGGAGGGCTTCCGGGGCCAGGAGGTCGGCCGGGCGGATCGTGCGGTTCGCGCGGACGTAGTGGAACGCCGCGCGGACCCGCTCCACCGGGACGTCCTTCAGCGCCGCCCAGGCCATCCGGTACGCCGCCAGCTGGACCGACAGCGCGGGGATGCGGGACTCCGGCGGGACCGCGCCGGTCTTCCAGTCGACCACCGTCCAGCCGCCGTCGGGGTCGGCGAACACCGCGTCCATCCGGCCGCGCAGGGTGATGCCTTCGACGTCGGCCGAGAACGTCACCTCCACCGCCACCGGGACCCGCGCCGCCCACTCGCTCTTCTCGAACTCCGTCTGCAGTTCCTCGAAGTCCGCGTCGGGGGCCTCGCCGAAGTCGGCCGCGCCCGGGAGGTCGTCGATCTCGATGAGCTGGTCGCCCGCGAAGCGGCGCTCCAGCCAGCCGTGGAACTCGGTGCCGCGGCGGGCGAAACTGTTGGGCTCCACCGGCAGCGGGCGGCGCAGGTCGGCGGCGAGACGGCCGGCGTCGTCGGCCAGGGCGACCAGCTGGCTCACCGAAAGCCGCGACGGCAGCGGAACCCGGTGCACGTGGTCGTCCTTGCGCGCCCACTCCTCCAGCAGGACGTCGGTGTCGGTCAGCCAGCCGTCGGGATCGTCGTCCTCGTCTTCGTCCGAAGGCTCGGCGGCCAGGGCTTCGGACACCAGCTCGACGCCGGTCTGCACGCCGGTGCGGCGGTCACCCAGCGGGTCGACCGGCCAGCGCGCCGCCCGCGAGTCCGTCACCAGCGGGTTTTCGTCGTCCTTGTCCGGTTCCGGCGCCCACTCCGCGAGCTGTCCGATGCCGGTTTCGCGCAGGACGTCGGCGATCTCGGTGAGGAACTCCGACGGCCCCTTCGCGCGGCTGCTGCTTTCGTTCCACCAGTGCCCGGAGACGATCATCGCGTGCTCGGACCGCGTCAGCGCGACGTAGCAGAGCCGCCGTTCTTCCGCCTGTTCCCGTTCGACGAACCCGGCTTCGTGCAGCTCCAGTCCTTCTTGGACTTCCTTGCGGTCGTAGCCCTCGGCGATGGCCAGCGTCGGCAGGTCTTCGGCGTCACCGCGCAGCTTGGCGGGCAGCGACGTCGCCGTCCGCAGCCACGACGACGACCGCCGGCGCCCGGGGAAGACGTCCTGCACCAGGTGCGGCACGGCGACGACCTCCCATTCGAGGCCTTTCGCCGAGTGCACGGTCAGCACCTGCACGCGGTCCGGCACGACCTCGACCTCGCCGGGGGTGAGCCCGTCTTCGGCGTGCGCGGCGGTGTTCAGGTAGTCCACAAAGGACAGCAGGGTGGCGGTCGGCGCCGTTTCGGCGTAGTCGGTGACGACTTCGGCGAACGCGTCCAGGTGCGCCCGTCCCGCGGATCCGGGCCGGGCCAGCGATTCGACGTCCAGCAGCATGGTGCGTTCGACGTCGGCGACGAGCTCCGGCAGCGACTGGTCGAGCCGCCGCCGCAGCGCCGCCAGCTCCCACCCGATCCGCCGGATCCGCTGGTAGCCCTCCTGGGAGTACCGCTCCGGGTCGCCCGGCTCATCGATGGCGTCGATGAGCCCGGCCTGCTCGACGCGCTCGACGACCAGTTCCGGCGTGTCCGGCTTTTCCGGGCTCGACAGCTCGCCGGCGCGCCGCCACAGCGCGGCGACGTCGGCGGCGGAGAGCCGCCAGCGCGCGCCGGTCAGCAGCCGGGCCGCGGCGCTGCCGGACAGCGGGTCCGCGAGCACCTTCAGCGTCGACACGAGGTCCGCGACCTCGGGTTCGTCCAGCAGCCCGCCGAGCCCGACAACCTCGACGGGCAGCCCGCGCGCCCGCAGTTCGGCGGCGATCGGCGCCATGTCGGCGCGGCGCCGGACCAGCACCGCGGCGGACGGCGGCTTGCCGGTTTCTTCCTGGTGGGCGTACCAGCGCCGGGCGAGCGCGTCGGCGACCCACGCGCGTTCGGCGCGGATGTCCGGCAGCAGCGCACAGGCGAGGTCCGCGGGCCCGGCGCCGTCGCGCGCCCGCAGCCGTTCGACGCCGAGGCCGCGGGCGCGCAACGGTTCGGCGATCGCGTTCGCGAGGTCGAGGATCTCCGGCGGGTTGCGGAAGCTGGTCAGCAGCCCGAATTCGTGCGCGGGGACGAGCCGTTCGCCGTCGAAGCGCGGGAAGTCCGTGGTGAACCGGGGCAGGTTGGCGGCGCTGGCCCCGCGCCAGCCGTAGATGGCCTGCGCGGGGTCGCCGACGGCGGTGACCGGCATCGGCGGGTTCTCGACGCCGCCGAACAGCGCCCGCAGCAGCACGCGCTGGGCGTGTCCGGTGTCCTGGTATTCGTCGAGGAGGACGGCGCCGTAGCGCTCCCGTTCGCCGCGCACGACCGACGGGTACCCGCCGGCCAGCTGGGCCGCGAGGGACATCTGGTCGGCGAAGTCGAGCGCGCCTTCGTTGCGCTTGCGGCGGTGGTAGTCGTCGACGAGCGGGAGGAGGGCGAGCCGGAAGTGTTGCGCGGCCATGATTTCGGTGAGCTTCTGCGGCAGCGCGGCTCGTTGTCCCTTGGCGCGCGGGGCGTTTTCGATGACGTTGCACAGCCACGTCGTGTACTCGGCGAGCTCTTCGGTGGAGACGAGGTGCTCGCCGAGCTCGCCGGCCAGCGCGAGGAGGTCGGCGGTGACGGTCGGCGGGACGCGGTCGGTGTCGAGTTCGTTGTCCCAAGTGGACACCACGCGGTGCGCGATCTGCCACGACGACGTCTCGGAGAGGAGCCGGACGCCAGGCTGGACGGGCAGGCGCAGGCCGTGTTCGGACAGCAGGCGGCCGGCGTAGGCGTGGTAGGTGAGGACGGTGGGTTCGCCGGCGACCACGGTCGACCGCAGGCCGCCGGTCGGATCGAGGCGGTCGAGGAGGCCGGACCCGGCGAGGCGGCGCAGGCGCGCGCGGACGCGTTCGCCGAGCTGGCGCGCGGCTTTGCGGGTGAAGGTGAGGCCGAGGACGCGGTCAGGGCTGACGATCCCGTTGGCGACGAGCCAGACGACCCGCGCGGCCATGGTTTCGGTCTTCCCGGCCCCGGCCCCGGCGACGACGAGGGACGGTTCGACGGGCGCGGCGATGACGGTGGCTTGTTCGGGGGTGGGCCGGTGCAGCCCGAGCGCATCGGCGAGTTCGGCGGGCTCGACGGGGTTGGCGATGACGAGCGGGCTCATGAACGCGCCCCTCGGAGACGCGGGCCGCGGGCCGGGGATGAACTCACCGGATAGTCCACAAGCCCGCCGCCCAGCCAGCGCCACGCCACCGCGCCTGAACTAACCAGGTGGTTCACAAGCCTCGCACCCGGCCGACCCCGCGCAACCAACGAACTCACCAGATAGTCCACAAACCCGCCACCCAGCCAGCGCCACGCCACCGCGCCTGAACTAACCAGATCGTTCACAAGCCCCACACCCGGCCGACCCCGCGCAGCCAACGAACTCACCAGATAGTCCACAAACCCGCCGCCCAGCCGACCCCGCCCCACCCCAGCCGAACTAACCAGATCGTTCACTGCCCCGGCACCTGCCGCCCCTCGGGCCGGAGCGGGCAGCACCCGCGAGCCGGGCAGCGGTCGCAGTCCGGGTTCTCCTGGGCCTGGTAGTCCGGCCCCGCCGCCGAGGCCGCCGCCTTCTGGACCAGCTCCAGCCACTGCTTGCCGCCCACCTCGTCGAGCGGCGGCTGGGACCGCTCCGTCGCTCCCGTCTTGTTGTTCGCCTTCGCCACATACACGAGCCGCGCGCCACCCGCCTCGGTCCGGCCCTCGATCGCCCCCAGCAGCACCGCCAGCTGATACGCCGCCAGCTGCGGGTGCGCCTCGGCCTCCGCCCCGGACACCGGGACCTTGCCCGTCTTGATGTCCACGATCACGGGCCGCCCCTCGGCGTCGAGCTCCACCCGGTCGACCCGTCCGCGCAGGAGCACCCGGACCTCGTCCGCGCCCCCGGCCGGCAACTCGACCTCGATGTCCTGCTCGACCCCGGCTTCCTTGAGCTCCGCCCGGCTGCGCTCCAGCCACGTCGTGAAGTTCCGCAGCATCTGCTCGACCCGCCGCCGCTCCCGCCGCGAAAACCACGGCGCCCCGGCGTCGACGCGCACCCACGCTTCGTCCAGCGCGGCCTGCAGCTCCGCGTCCGTCGAACCGGACGCCACCGCCTGGGCGAGCCCGTGCACCAGCGTCCCCGTCACCGCCGCGAGCTGGGCCGGGTCGCTGCCGCCGTGGCGCTCGATCATCCAGCGCAGCGGGCACTTCGTCAGGATTTCCACTGTGGACGGTGAGATCCGGATCAGGTCACCCGGCGGGTGCACCGGCTCGTCGCTGGACGCCGGCAGCAGGCCGTACCACGTCGACGGGTGCGCGCCGGGCACGCGCGCGTCGGCCAGGCGGGCCAGCTGCTTCGCCGCCCGACGCCGGCGCGCGGGGTCGGCCTTGTCGTCGCAGACGACCTCGCGCAGCTCTCCCACCAGCTCGGCGAGCACCAGCGACCGGCCGGGCGGCTTCATCCGCGAGTCGAGCCCGCCGTCGTCGGCGCCGTTCTCCTCCAGGTCGTCGAGGAACCGGGACGGCTGCTCGTCCTCGCCCGAAACCGCCGTGACCAGCAACGTCCGCTTCGCCCGGCTCAGCGCGAGGTAGAACAGGCGCCGCTCCTCGGCGAGGATCGGCGCGGTCTGGGAGACGGCGTCGTCGTCGACCCCGGCCATCAGGTCCTTGAGCCGCTCCACCCCGAGCACCGACCCGCGCAGCCGCAGGTCCGGCCACGCGCCCTCCTGCACCCCGGCGACGGCGACGACCGTCCACTCGCGACCGGCGGCAGCGTGCGCGGTGAGCAGCGAGACACCGTCGGACGGGACGGCCGCCGGCGCCAGCGTGTCACCGGCGATCCGTTGCGCGCCAAGGTAATCCGCGAAGGAGGCGACGCTCGCGCGCGGCAGCCGGTCGACGTACCGGCCCGCGGCGTCGAACAGCGCGACGACGGCGTCGAGGTCGCGATCGGCCTGCGCCCCCAGCGACCCGCCGCGCTCGACCTGCTTCAGCAGTTTGTCCTGCAGCCCGCTCTCCCGCCACAGCTGCCACAGCACCTGCTCGACGCCCTCGCCGCGCGCGACGGCCTGGTGCGTGACGCGCAGCAGCCCGCCGACGCGCCGCACCGGCTCGGCCTCGGCGTCGGCGAGCCCGGCCAGGATGTCGCCGCCGCGCAACGCTTCCACGAGCAGTTCGTCGCTCGACCGCTGGCCGCCGCCGGCCAGTTCGAGCCGGCGCAGGCCGCGCCGCAACCGCCGCAGCGCCAAGGGATCCGCGCCGCCGAGGGCCGACGAAAGCAGCATTTCCGCGAGGTCGATGTCGAGGAGCTCGGGCGACGGCGCGAGCTTCAGTACGGCCAGCAGCGGCCGCACCGCGGGCTGCTTGGCCAGCGGCAGTTCCTCGGTCGCCGACCCGATCGGGACGCCGGCCGCGCGCAACGCGCGTTGCAGGACCAGGAAAGTCCGCGCGGGCGACCGGACGAGCACCGCGATCTCCGACCACGGCACGCCGTCGACGAGGTGCGCGCGACGCAGCTGGTCGGCGATCCAGCTCGCCTCGGCGGCGGGCGTCGGCATCACGCGGACGCGGACGTTGCCGCCGGTGGCGCCGCGAGGCGGGACGATCTTGCGGTGCGGCGACGCGCCCGGCAGCGTCGCGCCGATCTTGGCCACCGCGAGCCGGACGGCCGGGGCGAGCCGGTGGGCCGTGGTGAGCGTGACGGTCCGGCTGCCGTCCGGGTCTGCGTCGGCGAACAGGCGCGCGTCCGCGCCGCGGAAGGAGAACACGTTCTGGTCGGGGTCGCCGGCCACGACGAACTCGGCGGCGGTGTGCCCGATCACCCGGACCAGGCTGGTCTGCAGCGGGTCGAGGTGGTGGGCGTCGTCGACGAACAGGTGCCGGACGCGGGTGCGCTCGCGTTCGCGCAGTTCGTCGTCGTCTTCGAGGGCGAGCAGCGCGGAGGTGACGAGCTCGGCGGCGTCGAGGGCGGGCGCGCTCGCGACGCCGAGGGCGTTGCCGCCCGCGCCCTGCAGCTGCGTGACTTCTTCGTACTGCGCCCAGAACTCCCCGGCGGCGATCCACTCCTCGCGGCCGCGGCGGCGCCCCAGCTCGGCGAGGTCCCCGGGGCCGAGGCCACGCTCGGCCGCACGCATCAGCAGGTCACGCAGCTCCTCCGCGAAGCCGGGGACCATCAGGGCGGGCCGCAGCTGCTCGGGCCAGTACTCGGCCTCTTCGTCGAGGTCGCCGGCCAGCAGTTCGCGGACGACGACGTCCTGTTCGGCGCCGGCCAGCAACCGCGGCGGCGGGAGCTCTTCGGCCATCGCCTCCAGCCGCAGCAGCGAGTAGGCGTAGGAGTGCACGGTGCGGACGAGCGGCTCGCGAACGGTCCGGGGCAGCGGCCGCGCCAGGCCGGGGTCGGCGGTGAGCCGCCGGGTGATGTCGGCGCGCAGCGCGTCGGCGGACTTGCGGGACGTGGTGAGCACGAGGACGCTCTCCGGGTCGGCGCCCTCGGCGATGCGGCGGGTGGCGGCCGAGGCCAGCAGTGCCGTCTTGCCGGTGCCCGGGCCGCCGAGCACGCGGAGGAACCCGCCGGGTGCGGAGAGCACGCGCCGCGCGCCTTCGTCCCAGGTGAACGAGGGTGTGGCGGTGACCGGCGTGCGCACCAGCCGCGCGTCCGCCTGCGCCGTTCGCCTCCCGTTCACCCCGCGATGGAACCACGCCCGGTCCCCCGGGTGGCGCACCGGCACGGCTTAGCGGGGGTCCGTTCGGCGAAGGCGCCGCAGCGTGCGGTGGATGGTTGCGAAAAGTGTCGTACCTGTCCGGCACAGTGTCGGTATGGACGACGTTCTGCACGAGCGCGTGCGGGAGATCATCGAGTCGGTGCCGGCCGGCACGGTGGCGACGTACGGCGACATCGCCTCCCTCGCGGGGGCGCCGTCGCCGCGGATGGTCGGCGCGATCCTGGCCGAGGACGGGCACGACCTTCCGTGGCACCGCATCCTGCGCGCGAACGGCACCCCGGCGCCGCACCTGGTCCACGACCAGCTGGAGCGGTTGCGCGCCGAGGGTGTCCTGGCCGACGGCCAGCGCATCGACCTGCGGAAGTACCGGTGGAAACCGGACGGAGAGGAGGACCACGGGCCGGAAGGACTGTTCTGAACCCACGTCATTAGGTTAGCCTCGCCTAATGACGACCCAGCTGGAGCGACCTGCCCTGACCTACCACCGGGCGCGGGTGACCGTCGTCCGGCCGGTCACGCCGCACCTCGTGCGCGTGACGTTCGCCGCGGAGAGCTTCCGCGACGTGCCGGCCGGGGCGCCCGACCAGTACGTCAAGGTGTTCTTCCCGCTGCCGGGGCAGGAAGCGCCGGTGCTGCCGGAGATGGCTTCCGACGTCATGTCCTGGTACCGCACGTACCTGGCGATGCCGGACGGCGTCCGGCCGCCGATGCGCACGTACACGGTCCGGGCCCACCGCCCGGCCGCGGCGGAGATCGACGTCGACTTCGTGCTGCACGGCGACACCGGGCCGGCCTCGGCGTGGGCGTCGCGGGCGACACCGGGCGACCGCGTGACGTTCACCGGGCCGTACGGGCTGTACGCGCCGCCGGAGGGCTGCGACTGGCAGCTGCTGGTGGGCGACGAGACGGCGCTGCCGGCGATCGGCGCGATCATCGAGCAGCTCCCGCCGGGCGCGCGCGCCGCGGTGTACGTCGAGCTGGCGGACCGCGCGGACAGGCAGGTGTTCGAGACGCGCGGAGCGGTGGAGGTCCACTGGGTGCTGCGCGGGTCACGGCCGCTGGGCGAGGCGTTGCTGGAGGCGCTGCGCGGCGCGGCGTTCCCGGGCGGGACGCCGTATGCGTGGGTGTCCGGAGAGGCGGGCGTGGTGAAGTCGGTCCGGCGCCACCTGGTGCGCGAGCGCGAGGTGGACAAGCGGCTGATCTGCTTCACGGGCTACTGGCGGCTCGGGATGAGCGAGGAAGCAGCCGGCCGCGAGGCAGTCCGGGCGGCGGAGGCGGGCGAAGCCCTGGCCGACGACTGACTGAGTTCGCGCAAGCGGGCGGGCTACTCCTTGCCGAGCTTCGTGGCCAGGAGCTTCACCAGGGCACCCAGACGCTGGCGGTCCGGCTGCAGCGTCTCGATGCCCGCCGCCTCCAGGGGGGCCGCCGTGACCGGGCCGACGCATGCGCACACCAGTGGGCCGCGCAGGGCCGTCAGCAGGTCGTCGTAGTGCCCGGACGTGCGCGCCAGGGTCAGGAAGTTCGCCGCGGCCGGGGCGCTCGTGAAGGCCAGCGCGGCCAGCTCGCCCGCGATGATCGCGTCGATCAGGTCGTACACCGGGGTGACGTCCGGCGGGGAGTGCCAGCGGTACGGCTGCACCTCCACCAGGGAGGCGCCGGCCTGCACGAGGGGGGCCGTGAGCTCCGGCAGCGGCGTTCCGTGCAGCTGGACGGCGACCCGCTCGCCGGCCACCCCGGCCGAGGCCAGCGCCCCGAACAGCTCGGCGTTCGACTCCGACGCGGCCGAGAAGGACTCGCGCAGGCCGGCGCCGCGGACCGCGCCCACCGCCTTCGGGCCGCGGGCGTAGATCCGCGACTCCCCCAGCGCCGCCACGAGCCGATCGCGCAGGCCCCAGCCCTCGGCCGCCTCGAGCCAGCCGCGGAAACCGGCGCCCGTGGTGACCACCGTGCAGCCGACCGGCTCCGCCAGGACCGCCTCGGTGCCCGCGCGCAACGCCGGGTCGCTGTCCAGGGGCACGATGGTGATCGTCGGCGCGTGGCGGACCTGGGCGCCGTGGCGTTCGAGGGCCGCGATGAATTCGCCCGCTCGCCGCTCGGCCGTGACCCCGATGGCGATCCCGCTCAGCTCACCCATAGAACGCGCCCATCTCCTCGATCGCCTCGGCCAGCTCCGCCCGGAGGTCCGCCGGTTCCAGGACCTCCAGGTGCGGCCCGAAGCGCAGCAGCTCGCCGATGGCCGGTTCGCCCGGCTCCACCGGCAGCTCCACGGTGAGCCAGCCGTCCGCGTCGGGCTCGTTCCGGCAGTCGCGCAACGCGCGGGCGCCGACGGAACCTCCGTAGAACGGTACGAGGGCCTGCGCCCGCGGCGAAAGGCGCACCACCGCGACGCGCGGGTACATCCGGCGTTCGAACTGCTCGGACCACTCCTGCCAGTACCGCGCGAGGTCGAAGCCGGCCGGCCGCTCGAAGACCTCGCCGAGGTCGGTCAGCTCCAGCACCCGCGAGATCCGGTACGTCCGGTCGGTGCCCTCGCAGCGGCCGGCGAGGTACCAGTTGCCCGCCTTGAGGATCAGCCCGAGCGGCTCCAGATCCCGTTCGACGACCCGCTGCCCCCAGCGTTCGTAGCGGATCCGGATCCGGTGCGACGACCACACGGCGTCGGCGATCGCCGACAGCGTCGGCAGGCTCTCGATGCCCCGGTGCCAGCCCGGGACGTCCAGGTAGAACCGCTCGGCGACCCGGCCGGCGCGATCGCGCAGCTCGGCCGGCAGCGCGGCGTACAGCTTGAGCTGCGCCGCCGCAAGCACCGTGCCGAGCCCGAGCTCGGCCGCCGCCACCGGTAGCCCGGCCAGCGACAGCGACTGGGCCTCTTCCTCGGTCATCCCGGTGAGCCGGGTGCGGTAGCCGTCGACCAGCCGGTAGCCGCCCGTGCGGCCGCGGTCGGCGTACACCGGGACGCCGGACGCCGAGAGCGCGTCGATGTCCCGGTACACCGTGCGCACCGAGACTTCGAGCTCCTCGGCCAGCTCCTCGGCCGTCATCCGGCCGCGGTTCTGCAGCAGCAGGAGGACGGACAGGAGACGGCTCGCGCGCATGTCCCGATTCTGGCAGAAATACCTGACACGAGCTGACAGGTATGCCCGGCAGGGTGGTCCCCATGAACGCATTCACCGCGAAGAACTGGGAAGAGAAGATCGTCAGCGGCGCCGAAGGCGGTCCGCGGGTGGCGTACGCGCACACCACTTTCGCGTACGAAGGGGTCATGGAGGGCGAATCGACCGGCGACCTGCTGCTGTTCTACGTCGGCGAAGGGTACGAAAGCGGCGGGACGACGGCCCCGGGTTTCGAGCGGTTCGAGGGTAAGGTCGAGGGTCGCGAAGGGACGTTCGTCATCCGCCACGAGTACACCTTCGACACCAAGGGCTTCGCCTCGACGTTCACCGTCGTCCCCGGCTCGGGCACCGGCGAGCTGACCGGGCTCGGCGGCAGCGGCACGTCCGGCGGTGCCATGGGCGAGGACAAGATGGGCTACACCTTCGAGTACGCGTTCTAGGAGCCGCACGTGGACCGCCGTCAGGTTCTCGCCTACCGCATCGCCGAGCACGGCCTGCACCGCTCGGCGAAGGACGTCGCCGACCTCGCCGTGGTCCGGGCCGGGCTGCAGGACAGCATGCGCGACACCGCGCTGCTCGCCCTGGTGGCCCGGCTCGACGCTCCGGCGCTCCTGGACGACGAGCGGCTCGTCCTGGCCTGGACGTTGCGGGGCGCGCCGCACTACCACCTGCGTTCGGACCTGCCGGAGGCGATCCGGGCGCTGGTGCCCTTGGACGACGCGGACGCGCTGGCCCGGATGTTGTGGCAGCGCAAGGAAATGGCGGCAACGGGACTGGCCGCGACCGAGGTGGTCTTCACGGCGGCGGGCGCGCTCCGGAAGGTCGTCACGAAACCGATGTCGAAGGGTGCGGTGTCGACGGCGGTCACGAAGGTGTTGCCGCCGTCGTTCTCGCGGTGGTGCCGGGGTTGCCACGCGACGCACATCCAGGAGCAGCTGATGCGCATCGCGACGCCGCACGCCGGAGTCCGCCTGGTGACGGGGGCATCACCGGCAACGCTGGCCCCGCTGGAAGGCCGCGGGCGAATGCGCAAGACCCCGGACCCGGCCGCGGCGACGGCGGTGATCGAGCGCTACTTGAGGGTGAACGGCCCGGCCTCCCCGGGCGACGCGGCGGAGTTCGCGGGCACGGCGCGCGCGGTGGTCGACCGCACGTGGCCGGAGGGCGTGGTCTCGGTGCAGGTCGAGGGCAAGACGCGGTACTTGCCGGAGGACCGGCTCCCGGCGCTGGAGAACCCGCCGGAGCCGGACGCGGTGCGGCTGCTGCCACCGCTGGACCCGTTCATCCAGGCGCGGGACAAGGGGCTGCTGGTCCCGGACCCGTTGCGGCGCAAGGAAGTCTGGAAGATGCTGGGCAACCCGGGCGTGCTGCTGGCGGACGGCGACATCGCGGGAACGTGGCGCACGAAGGGCAGCGGGGCGAAACTGACGTTCACGGTGACGGCGTTCGACCCACTGCGCCCGGCATTGCGCGAGGAGGCGGAGGCCGAGGCGGCCCGGGTGGCGGCGGCGCGGGGCTTCGAAAAGCACGCAGTCACCTGGGCCGGCTGACCACGGCCCGGCCTCGAACACGCGGCGCCCGCTGACCACACCCGCGGGGGCGCCCCCCGTTTTCCACGCTACCAGCGGGCACCGACAATTTCGGTCCCTCCCCAGCGCCCCAATGTGGCGTTCGGTGCGTCCCGCGCACCCAATGTGGCGTTCGGTGCGTCCCGCGCACCCAATGTGGCGTTCGGTGCGTCCCGCGCACCCGATGTGGCGTTCGCAGAAGCCACCAACGCCACATCGGGGGCGCTCCAGGACCGGCCTCACAGGCTGTGGGCGTCGATGTCGCCGTAGGACGTGGTCGCCTGGATGGCCAACCCCGGCGTTCCCTCGTTCTTCAGCGCGTTGCGGATCCGGCCGTACGTCGTCCCCGCGTCCAACGATGCCGAGACGCCCGGTGCCGCTGCCACCGTGATGTTGCCCGCCTGGGTGCTCAGCACCAGCGTCCCGCTCGCCGCCTCGGCGATGCGGATGTCGCCCTTGCCCGTGGTGATCTCCGCCGGGCCCGTCAGGCGGCCCACCGAGATGTCGCCCGCGTGGGCCGTCACCCGGAAGCTTGCCGCCTCGTCGAAGACGACCTCGCCGTGCGCTCCCGAGACCGTGACGTCACCGAGGCGTCCGACGCCCCGCAGCGAGACGCTCGCCGCCTTGGCCTCGACCGACGAGCCCGCCGGCAGTGAGACCGTCACGTCGAGCGCCCCGGATGGGCCGAAGTACTGGTTCTTCGCCTCGAGTGAGATGCGCAGGACGCCGTCGTCGAACGACACGGACGCCTCCGAGGCCGCCTTCACGTCGCGGTTCTTCGCCGGGTCGGCGGGCAGGACCTGGACGACGGTGTCGGGCCCGTCGGCAGCGACGAAGCGGACGCGGCCGGCCGGGATGGCGAGGGCGGTGGTGATCGGGGCGGGGGTGGTGAACTTCTGCATCGGATTCTCCTTGGCTCGGTGTGTGAACCCACCTTCGCCGCCCCCGCTGACACCGGAAGGCCACCGCGCTGACACGGCCCCTGACAGGGCTGACCCGCTCCTCAGGCGTCGACCGCCAGCCGGTATCCGCGCTTCACCACCGTCTGGACCACCTTCCCGCCGCCGAGCGACGTCCGCAGCCGGCCGATCGCCGTCTCCACCGCGTGCTCCTCGCCGCCCCCGGGCAACGCCGAGATCAGCTCGCGCCGCGACACCACCCGCCCCGGCGACGCCGCCAGTGCCCGCAACAACGCCATCGGCGCGGGCGCCACTTCGCGCCACTCGCCGTCCACGATGGCCGCTTGGCCGCGCAGCTCGATCGAACGTCCTCCCGCGCGCAGGCGCGGCGAACGCGCGACCAGGGTCTCCGCCACCGTGCGGGCCAGCGCCCCGATGCGCGCGCGGTGGGGCTGGACCGTCGGCACCCCCAACGCAGCCAACGGTCCGGCCGTGATGGGGCCGACGCAGGCCGCCACCACCGGGCCGGACAGCGCCGTGACGAGCCCCGGCAGCCGGCCCGTGCGGCGGGCCAGGGCGATGAGCGCCGCCGCCGCCGGCGCGCTGGTGAACGGGAGCGCGTGGATCGAGCTGTCCAGGACGCCGTCGAGCAGGCGGTCCACCGGGCCCGGGTCCACCGGGCCGACCCAGCGGTACACCGGGATCTCGATCACCTCGGCGCCCGCTGCGCGCAGCGTGTCCACGAAGTACGGCAGCGGCTCCCCGTGCAGCTGGACCGCGATGCGCAGCCCGGCGACCCCCGACGACAGCAGGTGCTGCAGCAGCTCCGCGTTGCTCTCCGACGCCGGTGAGTACGACTCCGACAGCCCCGCCGCCCGCAGCGCGCCGGTCACCTTCGGCCCGCGGGCCAGCAGCGCCGCCGTCGACAGCCGGTCCAGCAGCGAATCCCCCAGCCCCCAGCCCTCGGCCGCCTCCAGCCAGCCGCGGAAGCCGATGCCGGTGGTCGCGACGACCGCGTCGACCGGCGCCGCCAGCAGCGCCGACGTCGCCGCGTGCAGCTCCCGGTCGTCGGTCAGCGGCACGATCCGGATCGCCGGCCCGTACCGGACGCTCGCCCCCTTGCGCACCAGCAGCGCGCCGAGCTCGTCAGCCCGGCGCGCCGCGGTGATGCCGATCACGAAACCGGCCAGTGGGAGCACATCGCTCACGGGCTCTCCACTTCGACGACGCCTTCCCGCACGCGCACCTCGTACACCGGCACCGAAACGTCCGGAGCGTCCAGGCACTGGCCGGTTTCGAGGGCGAACCGCTCCTTGTACACCGGCGACGCCACCACCGGCACACCATCCGCGTCGCCGACGATGCCGCGCGAGAGCACCGCCGCGCCGCTGCACGGGTCCCAGTTGGACAGCGCGTACAGCCGGTCGCCGGGCAGCCGGAAGATCGCCACCTGGACGCCGTCGCCGAGCAGCGCCGCCACCCCGGCGTACTCGGGCACCGCGCCGACGGGGCAGACCGCCGTCCAGGTCCGTTCGATCGACGTGGTCATCGCCGCACCTCCGGAACTCCCAGCATGACGGGCACCTTCTGGTCCCGCTCGGAACGGAACGAGATGGCCGGGTCGGGCGCGCCCGGCGCGTTGACGAACGAGGAGAACCGGGCCAGCTTCTCCGGGTCCTCCAGGACGCCCTTCCACTCGTCGGCGTAGTTGTCGACGTGCTTGGCCATCGCCGCGTCGAGGTCCTCGCAGATGCCGAGCGAGTCGTCGACGATCACCGCGCGCAGGTGGTCGAGCCCGCCCTCCAGCTCCTCGATCCAGGGCGCGGTCCGCTGCAGCCGGTCGGCGGTGCGCACGTAGAACATCAGGAACCGGTCGATCGTGCGAATCAGCGCCGCGGTGTCCACATCGGACACGAGCAGGTCGGCGTGCCGCGGGGTGGTGCCGCCGTTGCCGCCGACGTAGAGGTTCCAGCCGTTCTCCGTGGCGATGATCCCGAAGTCCTTGCTCCGCGCCTCGGCGCACTCCCGGGCGCACCCGGACACCGCCGACTTCAGCTTGTGCGGCGAGCGCAGCCCGCGATAGCGCAGCTCCAGCTCGATCGCGAGACCGACACTGTCCTGCACGCCGTAGCGGCACCACGTCGACCCGACGCACGACTTCACCGTGCGCAGCGCCTTGCCGTAGGCGTGGCCGGACTCGAACCCGGCGTCGACGAGCCGCCGCCAGATCAGCGGCAGCTGGTCCACGGTCGCGCCGAACAGGTCGATCCGCTGGCCGCCGGTGATCTTGGTGTACAGCCCGAAGTCGCGCGCCACCTCGCCGATCACGATCAGCTTCTCCGGCGTGATCTCGCCGCCGGGGATCCGCGGGACCACCGAGTACGTGCCGTTGCGCTGCAGGTTCGCCAGGTACCGGTCGTTGGTGTCCTGCAACGTCATCTGCTCGCCGCCGAGCACGTGCCCGTTGCCGAGGGTGGCCAGGATGGACGCCACCGCCGGCTTGCAGATCGCGCAGCCGCTGCCCGCGCCGTAGCGGGCGATGAGCTCGCTGAACGCGGTGATCCGGGTCGCCTGGACGATCTCGAACAGCTCCGCGCGCGACTGCGGGAAGTGCTCGCAGACGGCCTTCGACTGCTCGACGCCGGCCGCGGTGAGCAGCTTGGACAGCAGCGGGACGCACGACCCGCAGGCGGTGCCCGCCCGGGTGCACGCCTTCAGCTTCGGGACGGTGTCGCAGCCGTCCTCGTGGATGGCCGTCGTGATCGCGCCCTTGGAGACGGCGTTGCACGAGCAGATCTGCGCCGCGTCGGGCAGCGCGTCGACACCGACCGCGGCGCCGCCGCCCGCCGGGGCGAGGATCGCGCCCGGCTCGGCCGGCAGCGGACGGCCGACCAGGGCGCGCAGCGTGTTGTACTCGGTCGCGTCGCCGACGAGCACGCCGCCGAGCAGCGTCTTGCCGTCGTCGGTGACCACGAGCTTCTTGTACGTCCCGGCGACCGCGTCGTTGACGGCGACTTCCAGGGCGCCCTCGGTGGTCGCGTGGGCGTCCCCGAAGGAAGCGACGTCGACGCCCATCAGCTTCAGCTTCGTGGACGTGTCCGGCTCCGGGAACGTCCCGCCGCCACCGGTGAGCTGCGCGGCGACGATCTCCGCCATCGCGTAACCGGGCGCCACGATGCCGTACACGCGGCCCTCGACCGCGGCGCACTCGCCGATCGCGTAGATCGCCGGGTCGCCGGTGCGGCAGGAGGCATCGGTCAGCACGCCGCCGCGTGGGCCGAGGTCCAAGCCGGACTGGCGGGCCAGGTCGTCGCGCGGCCGGACACCGGCGGAGAACACGACCAGGTCGACGTCCAGCTCGGTGCCGTTGCCGAGCTTGGCCAGCAGCCGCGAGCCGTCGGCCTCGATCGCGTCGGTCGACGTTCCCGTGTGGACGGTGACGTCCAGGTTGGTGATCAGCCGCCGCAGCAGCGAGCCACCGCCCTCGTCGACCTGCAGCGGCATCAGCCGCGGCGCCATCTCCACGACGTGCGGGGACAGGCCCATGTCCCGCAGTGCCTTCGCGGCCTCCAGACCAAGCAGGCCCCCGCCGATGACGACGGCCGAGCGGCGGCCGCGGCCGGGCTTGTCGACCGCGGCGGCGCGGATCGCGTCGAGGTCCTCGATGGTCCGGTAGACGAAGCAGCCGTCCAGGTCGTGGCCGGGCACCGGCGGCACGAACGGCCGCGAGCCGGTGGCCAGCACCAGCGCGTCGTAGGAGACGACGTCACCGGAAGCCGTGGTCACCGTCTTGGCCGAGCGGTCCACCGACACCGCCAGTTCACCGAGCCGGAGGTCGACGTGGGAATCACCCGCGTAGTCCGAGCCGGGGAGGGCCAGCGTGGCCGGCTCCCAGGTGTCCACATAGGACGTGAGCGCCACCCGGTCGTACGCCGGGCGCGGCTCCTCGGACAGGACGACGATGTGCCAGGTCCCCGAAGGGTCTTCCGCACGCACCGCCTCCACGAGCCGGTGGGCGACCATGCCGTGTCCGGCGACGACCAGGGTGGGCATCTCAGACCTCCGCTCCCGCGAGCGCCAGACCGCGCTCACTCGTGGGCTGTTCGGCGGGCTTGCGCAGGTAGACCGCCCAGGTGACGGCGAAGCAGAGCCCGTAGAAGACGAGGAATCCGATGAAGGCGGGCACGCCGCTCTTCGCGTCGGCGAACGACTGCCGGAACGCCAGGTTGATGAAGAGGCCACCCTCGGCACCGATCGCGCCGGCCAGGCCGATCAGCGCACCGGACAGCCGCCGCGCCTTGAGCAGCTCGGCCGTCTCCTCGGCGCCGTTGGCGATGGCGACCTTCGCCTTGGCGCGGAAGATGGCCGGGATCATCTTGTACGTCGAGCCGTTGCCGATGCCGGTGAGCACGAACAGCACGATGAAGGCGATCGTGAACAGCGTCAGGGACTTCGACGTCGAGGCGAGGATCAGCACCACCGTGGCCAGCGCCATCCCGGTGAAGGTGGCGAAGGTGACCTTGCCACCGCCGATGCGGTCGGCCAGCCAGCCGCCGGTCGGCCGGGAGAACGAGCCGAGCAGCGGGCCGAGGAACGTCACCGCGGCCGCCTGCAGCGGGGTGCGGCCGAACTGGTTCTGCAGGACCAGGCCGAAGGCGAAGCTGTAGCCGATGAACGAGCCGAACGTGCCGACGTACAGAAACGACATCACCCAGGTGTGCGGGTCCTTGACGACCTCGCGCATCGCCTTCGTGTCGCCCTTCATGGTGGCGAGGTTGTCCATGAAGAAGTACGCGCACAGCGCCGCGACGACGATCAGCGGCAGGTAGATGAACAGCACCAGCCGCGGCGCGGTCGCGCCCGCCGTGCCGATCACCAGCAGCCCGACCAGCTGGATCGCCGCGACACCGAGGTTGCCGCCGCCGGCGTTGAGACCCAGCGCCCAGCCCTTGTGCTTCTCGGGGTAGAAGGCGTTGATGTTCGTCATCGACGAGGCGAAGTTGCCGCCGCCCACCCCGCCGAGGGCGGCGACGATCAGGAAGGTGCCGAGCGACGTGCCGGGGTGCAGCACGATCGCGGCCAGCGTGGTCGGGATCAGCAGCAGCACGGCCGAGACGACCGTCCAGTTGCGGCCGCCGAACTTCGCCACGGCGAACGTGTAGGGCAGCCGCATCAGGCCGCCGATCAGCGTCGGCGTCGAGACGAGGAGGAACTTGTCGGCGGCGGAGAAGCCGTAGTCCTTGCCCATGAACAGGACGATGACCGACCAGAGGGTCCAGATCGAGAAGCCGATGTGCTCGGCGAAGACCGAGAACCACAGGTTGCGGCGGGCGACCTTCTTGCCCGTCGACTCCCAGAACGCTTCGTTCTCGGGTTCCCAGTGCTCGATCCAGTGTTTTCCTTGGTGCGCCACGGCGGTCTCCTCAGTGCGGGTCGGGTCGGTCATTGCGCGGCGAGCCAGTTCGCGATGCCGCCGACGGTGTCGGTGCACCCGCCGCATCCCGTGGTCGCTCGCGTGGCCCGCGCCAGTGCGGGAGTGTCGGTGGCCCCGGCCTTCCAGGCCTCGATCAGCCGGCCCTTGGTGACGTTGTTGCAGCGGCAGATCACCGCCGCCGCGGGCAGGTCGCCCGGGCTGGCCGCCGTGGTGCTGCCGCTGGGCAGCGCGCGGCCGAGCAGGACGGCGAGCCGGTCTTCCGGCAACGGCGTCCCGCGGTCGTGGAACTGGGTGATGGTGGCGGCCGCGTCGGGCAGGCCGAGCAGGATCGCCCCGGTGACGCGGTTTTCGCGGACGACGAGCTTGCCGTACCGGCCACCGGTCGGGTCGTTGAAGGTGAGCACCTCGGCGCCGTTGTCGGATGCTTCGAGCTGGGTCTCGCCGAGCGCGGCGAGGTCGATGCCGCGGGCCTTGAGCCGGGTGACGGCCGTGGTGCCGCGATAGCGGGCCGCCGCGTTCGTCCCGGTCAGGACGTCGGCGAGGACTTCGGCCTGCTCCCAGGCGGGCTGGATGAGCCCGGCCGGGGCGCCGGGGTGGCGGGCGCAGTCGCCGAGGGCGTGGATGCGGCCGTCGCTGGTGCGCAGGACGTCGTCGACCAGGATGCCCAGGTCGACGTCGAGGCCGGCTTCGGCGGCCAGGCTCGTCTCGGCGCGGACGCCGGCCGCGACCACGACCAGGTCGGCCGGGACGAGGCTGCCGTCGTCGAGCTTGAGCCCGTCACCGGGCAGGTAGCGGGCCGCGGTCGCGCCGAACTTGAACGTCACGCCCATCTCGGTGAGCTGCCGGGCCAGCACGTGGCCGGCAGCCGGGTCGAGCTGGCGTTCCATGACGTGCCCCAGCGGGTGCACGACGGTCACCTGGTTGCCGCGCCCGGCCAGCCCGCGGGCGGCTTCGAGGCCGAGCAGGCCGCCGCCGAGCACCGCGACCGGCGCGCCGAAGCGGGCGGCGTCGAGGATCTTGGCGCAGTCGTCGAGGCTGCGGAAGGCGACCACCCCGGGCCCGGCTTCGAGGCCTTCGACCGGCGGGATCCACGGGTTCGCGCCGGTGGCGAGCACCAGGGCGTCGTAGTCGGCGGAGGAGCCGTCGGCCAGCTCGACACAGCGCTTCTCGCGGTCGATGCGGGCGACGTCGACACCGAGCCGGAGGTCGATGTTGTGGCGCTGGGCCCATTCGTCGTCGTGCAGGCGGACGCTTTCGGCGCTCATCCCGCCCGCGACGACGGCGGACAGCAGGACCCGGTTGTAGGCGGCGTGCTTTTCGGCACCGAGGACGGTGAGGCGGACGCGCTCGGCGATCGGGTCACGGCGGCGGATTTCGTCGGCGAGCCGGGCGCCGGCCATGCCGTAGCCGACGATGACGACTTCACGGGGGGTCATGCGGCACCATCCACTGTAGACAAGGACACGGCACACACCTTGAACTCCGGCATCCGGGAAACCGGGTCGAGCGCCGGGTTGGTGACCAGGTTGGCGCGCTGCTCACCCGGGAAGTGGAACGGCAGGAAGACGAGGTCGGGCTTGAGGCTCTGCGCGAACCGGACCCGCGCGACGGTTTCGCCGCGCCGGGAGCGGATCAGCGCCCGGTCGCCTTCTTCGAGCCCGGCGCGCTTGGCGGTGTCCGGGTGGACCTCGACGAACGCCTCCGGGACGACCTCGTTGAGCTCGCCGATCAGCCGCGTCTGGGCGCCCGACTGGTAGTGCTGCAGGACGCGGCCGGTGGTGGCCTGCAAGGGGAACTCGTCGTCCGGGAGCTCGGCCGGGCCGGTGTGCTCGACCGGCGTGAACCGCGCGCGGCCGTCCGGGTGGGCGAAGGCGTCGAGGAACATCCGCGGGGTGCCGGGGTGGTCGTTCCCGGGGACCGGCCAGTGCAGGGCCTCGCCGCTGCGGAGCCGGTCGTAACTGACGCCGGAGTAGTCGGCGATGCCACCCTTGGACGCGACCCGCAGCTCCTCGAACACCGTCTCGGCGTCGGTCGGGAACCGGCCTCCGGGCTGGCCCAGCCGGAGCGCGAGGCCGTGGAGGACGTCGAGGTCGGACCGGACGCCCGGCGGCGGGGTCAACGCCCTGCGCCGCAGCAGGATCCGGCCTTCGAGGTTGGTGAGCGTGCCGTCCTCCTCGGCCCACTGGGTGACCGGCAGGACGACGTCGGCGAGCGCCGCAGTCTCCGACAGCACGAAGTCGGCGACGACCAGAAAGTCCAGTTCGGACAGTCGATCCTGGACCCGTTGTGAGCGCGGCGCCGAGACGACGACGTTGCTGCCGAACACCATCAGCGCCTTGGGGCCGTTCTCCTGGCCGAGCGCTTCGAGCAGTTCGGTGGCCGAGCGGCCGGGCCCGGGCAGGCTTTCGGCGTCCACACCCCAGACCCCGGCGACGTACGCGCGCGCGGCGGGGTCGTCGAGCTTGCGGTAGCCGGGCAGCTGGTCGGCCTTCTGGCCGTGCTCGCGTCCGCCTTGGCCGTTGCCCTGGCCGGTGAGGCAGCCGTAGCCGGAGCCCGGGCGGCCGGGCAGGCCGAGGCCGAGGGCGAGGTTGATCCAGGCGCCGACGGTCGCGGTGCCGGTGGCGTGCTGCTCGGTGCCGCGGGCGGTGAGGACGTAGGCGTTGCGGGCACCGGCGAGCTTCTCGGCGGCGAGGCGCATGTAGGCGGCCGAGACACCGGTGACGCGTTCGGCGCGCTCCGGCCACCAGCTCGCGGCGATCCGCCACACGTCGGCGAACCCGCTGGTGCGGTCGTCTACATAGGACCGATCAAGGTGGCCGCCTTCGACGACGGCATGCAGGATGCCCAGCGCCAGCGCGAGATCCGTGCCGGGCGCGGGGGCCAGGTGCAGGCTCGCCAGCTCGGCGGTCGGGGTGCGCCGCGGGTCGACGACGATCAGGTCGGTGCCGCGCAGGTGCTGGGTGAACGGCGGCATGGTCTCGGCCGGGTTCGCCCCGGCGAGCAGCACGACGTCGGCGTTCTTGAGATCGGTGACCGGGAACGGCATCCCGCGGTCCGCGCCGAAGGCCTTGATCCCCGCGGCGGCGGCCGAGGACATGCACCACCGGCCGTTGTAGTCGATCTGCGAGGTGCCGAGCGCGACCCGGGCGAACTTGCCGAGCAGGTAGGCCTTTTCGTTGGTCAGCCCGCCGCCGCCGAAGATCGCGACGCCGTCCGGACCGTGGTTCGCCTGCGTTTCGCGGAGCTTGTGGGCGACGTGGTCGAGGGCGAAGTCCCAGCTGACCGGCTCGAGCGCGCCGTTGACCCGCAGCATCGGGGTGGTCAGCCGCTTCGGGCTGGTGAGGAGGCTGCCGGACGTCCAGCCCTTCTGGCACAGGCCGCCGGCGTTGACCGGGAAGTCCCGCGGGGTGACGCGGGTGCCGTCGAGGCTCATCCCGCACTGCAGGGCGCAGTACGGGCAGTGGGTGTCGACCTGCGGCATCGGGCACCTCCTCGGCGTTTCGGGCGTGCCCTGACGCTAAGGAGGCCTTGTTAACCGGATTCGACCGAATGTTTCAGGCAGTTGACATTGCGGCAGTGTTTCCGCCGCCCGGCCGGTGAGATCCGTGTCCACCTGGCGGGAGTCGGGAGGTCAGCGGTCCTTTCCGGAGGTGACACGGGTACTTGGGACGTGGGTCACAAGACGCCGGAAACCTCGCGGGCCGCCGCGCGCAGGCCGTCCAGCGATGCCTGGGTCGATTTCGGGTTCAGCGCGTTCGACGCCAATCGGAACAGCACCGCACGCAACAGCAGCTGCGGCCACTCCGGCAGGTGGGCCCACCGTTCGAGCAGGTCCCGACCCGCGCCGCCCCAAGCCAGCGCGTCCACCGCGACGATCGCCGCGCCGTACTCGCCCGGGCGGTAGTACGGGACGAAATCGACCAGGCCGGGGCCGGCGTCTCCGTCGAACAGGAGCCCCGCCAGCAGCTCGCCGTGGGCCACCTGCGACGGCAACCGGATCGGCCTGCGGGCGCCCGCGAGGACCTCGAACCAGCGGCCGCCCTTCGTCTCCGCCAGGGGGACGTCGGCCTCTTCCCACGCGACACGGTCCGCCACCGCGTCCACGTCCGTGCGGGCGTCGAGGAACTCCGGCCGGGGCAGGCCGACCGTGGCCCGGTGCAGTTTCACCGCCGCCAGCACCGAAGCGTCTCCGCGGTGCTCGTGCGTGCCCGGGACGAACCTCGACGCCGTCCAGCCGCCGACGATCCAGCGGCCGTCCGTCGAACGGACCGGCTTGCCGACCCGCAACCCCGGCTCGCGGACGTAGTCGAGTGCGTGCGCGGTCCACAGTGTCCGGACCTTGTCGGTGACCGGCTTGAGCACCAGGTCGCCGCAGCGCCACGCCGTCGAATCCGGCAGGCGTTCACCGTCGTCCGCGGGGCCGCCGAAGGCCGCGCAGACGTGCGCCGGGGGACGTTCGAGGGTTGACCGCACGAGCCGTGACGTTACCCGGCCGGGTGTTCCACGAATGAGAAGACTCGCTGCTCACACGCGGTTTCCCGGCCGGGCAAAACACACTGTCAGTAGGTCGGCAGGCTCGGGTCGATCTGCTTCGCCCAGGCGAGCACGCCGCCGCCGAGGTGCGTCGCGTCCTTGAAGCCGGCCGCGTGCAGGGCGGCGAGGGCCTCGGCGGACCGGGCACCGGACTTGCAGTGCAGGACGATCGGCTTGTCCTGTGGCAGCTCGGCCAGCGCCTCACCCGAGAGGATCCGGTCCTTCGGGATGAGCGTCGCGCCCTTGATGTTGACGATCTCGTACTCGTGCGGCTCGCGGACGTCGATCAGCGCGAAGTTCTCGCCGCTGTCGAACTTGGCCTTGAGCTCCGCCGGGGTGATCGTGCTGCCCGACGCGGCCGACGCCGCCTCGTCCGAAACCACACCGCAGAACGCCTCGTAGTCGATCAGCTCGGTGATCTTCGGCGTGTCCGGGTCCTTGCGGATCTTGACCTCGCGGTACTTCATCTCCAGCGCGTCGTAGCTGATCAGGCGGCCGAGCAGCGGCTCGCCGATGCCGGTGATGAGCTTGATCGCCTCGGTCACCATGATCGAGCCGATGGACGCGCACAGCACGCCCAGCACGCCACCCTCGGCGCAGGAGGGGACCATGCCCGGGGGCGGCGGCTCCGGGTAGAGGTCGCGGTAGTTGAGGCCCTTGCCGTTCGGCGCGTCCTCCCAGAACACGCTGACCTGGCCTTCGAACCGGAAGATCGAGCCCCAGACGTACGGCTTGCCCAGCAGCACCGCGGCGTCGTTGACCAGGTAGCGCGTGGCGAAGTTGTCGGTGCCGTCGACGATCAGGTCGTACTGCTCGAAGATCTCCAGCGCGTTCGACGAGTCGAGCCGGTCGGTGTGCAGGTGCACCTTGACCAGCGGGTTGATCTCGGCGATCGACTCCTGCGCGGACGCGGCCTTGAGCTTGCCGACGTCGGACTGGCCGTGGATGACCTGGCGCTGCAGGTTCGACTCGTCCACCACGTCGAAGTCGACGATGCCGAGCGTGCCGACCCCGGCGGCGGCCAGGTACAGCAGCGCGGGGCTGCCGAGGCCGCCGGCCCCGATCACCAGGACCTTCGCGTTCTTCAGCCGCTTCTGCCCGGTCACCCCGACGTCGGGGATGATCAGGTGACGGCTGTACCGGGCCACCTCTTCCTTGGTGAGCTCGGCAGCCGGCTCGACGAGCGGCGGCAGTGCTGACATGGGTCCTCCATCTCGCGCGCGTATCGCGTCCATCCCACTATGCACAACGCGCGCAGGCAAATAGGTCTTCCCGCGTCCACATGATGGGAGAACTCAGGCGGCGGGCTTGGGGTTCGGCCACGCGTTGGGCAGGCAGGTGCGGCCGTCCTTGGCCACCTTGCCCTTGTCGCCGCCGGGGATGTCGTTGAGCATCGAGACGTAGTCGTCGGAGACCCCGAAGGACTGCTGCATCATCACCGGCGCCGGCTGGCCTTCGCCGCCGCAGCCGACGTGCTGGTTGCCCAGGGCGTGCCCGACCTCGTGGTTGATGGCGTACTGCCGGTAGCCGGTCATGTCCGCGTTGAACGCCTTCGCGCCGCGTACCCAGCGGGCCAGGTTGATCAGCACCCGGCCGAGGCTCTTGCGGTAGCAGGACGCCTCGAACTTGATCTGGAACCCGCAGGCGTCCGGCCGGTGCGTGGTCTCCGGCGTGGTCAGGCTCACCCGGAACGACGGGTTCGGGAAGTTGCCGTCCACCCGCTGGAACGCGATCTTGCCGTCCCAGGTCCAGCCCTGGGCCGGGTTCGACAGCGTGCCCTGGACGGCCGTGGCAAAGGCGTCGTCACCGGCGTAGCTCGCCGGGTCGATGCCGTCCTCGACCTCGACGGTGTAGGTGTAGAGCTTCCCGTTGCCGATCTTCGGGCCGCTGCCCGGGACGACGTGCCACTTGCCCGCGCCCGCCTGCGTGAACGGGATGCCCTCCGGCAGGTCCGCGGTCGGCACCTTCAGGTCGACCGGAGTGGCCGGGTTCTCCGGGATGGGCTGCTCGCCGTTGCCGTCGATCGCGCCGCCGGAGGAGTCTCCGCCCGCCGACTCGACGCCGGGCGCGGAGGCGCCGGGGCCCTCCTCGGCGATCGGCTGGGCCGGGCTGTTGGCCGTGTTGACCACGACGAGCACGGTCAGCACCACCAGGATCGGCAGCGCGTAGACGCGCCAGCCGTAGGTCTTGGTCAGCTTCCCCAGGCCGGACTTCGACGGCGGGTCCGCCTCCTCCCGCGCGACCGGCACCTCCGGCTTCCAGGAGGCGCTCAGCGGCTCGGCGCTGGTCCGGCGGCTGCCCGAGCGGTAGCGGTCCTCGCCGGCGCGCTGGGACGGCGCCTTCCCCGGGCGGTACTGCCCGGTGCGGGGGTGGTCCTCGGCGTCCGGCGTCCGGCGGGCCGACGCGCGGTGGGGCGTCCGCCGATCTTCGCCTCGCGCGTCCTGCTTCACCCGGTCCACCGCACCAGGGTGCCACAGCGGCGAGGCACCGCTCGCGCCGACTGGCGGATCATCGAGTGAACCCGCCGTCCCCCGATCGGGTCACCAGGTGCCCGCTTCGACGTGCTCCCACATGCCCAGCACGGCCTTCGCGACGACGACCGGGCGTTCCATCTGCGCCACGTGGCCGGTGCGCGGCAGCACGAGCAGCCGGGCCCGCGGGATCGCCCGGGCGGTCCGCACCGCGCGTTTCACCGAGATGACGCGGTCCTCCCGGCCCCAGACGACCAGCGTCGGCGCCTTGACGAGCGGCGCGACCGACCACAGCGACGCCTTCCCGAGCGTCGACCACGCCCGGAAGATGGCGAACGTGCTGCGGGCCATCGCGGGCGCGGCCCAGGCGAACCCGGCGCGGGCGCCGTGTTCCTCGGTCAGCTCGTCGAGGCGGCTCTCGGGGAACCGCGACGGGTCGGCGAAGCACAGCTTGATGACCTGCGCGGCGCGTTCCCGCGGCCCGAGCGCGGCGAGCTGGGCCCGCACCCGCGCGCCGACCAGCGGCAGGTACGCGAACGCCATCCGCGGGTCCGACAGCCGCCGCGGGTCGAGCCGCAGGTCCGGCACCGCCGGCGAGATGAGCGTCAGCGTCTTCACGAGCTCGGGCTTCTGGGCCGCGACCAGCAGGGCGATGGCGCCGCCCATGGAGTTGCCGAACAGGTGGACCGGCGCGCCGACCGCTTCGACGTGCTTTACAACGACGTCCGCGTGCGCCTGGAGCGTGAAGTCGAAGCCCTCTTCGGGCTCGGAGTAGCCGAACCCCGGCAGGTCGATCGCCGTGCCGCCGGCGACCGGCGAGAGCAGGGCGGCCAGGTCGGTCCAGTTCGTCGACGAGCCGCCGAGACCGTGGACGTACACCGCCGGGACGCCGTCCGGACCCGGCGTGCGGCGGACGTGCAGCCGGGCGGTGCCGACCTCTTCGAACGCCGCCGGCCAGGGCGGCGGGACCGGGTCGAGCGACGGCAAGGCCCTGCTCGAGAGCGGCACGTGGGTCAGCGGCGGCCGGGCCTGCACGGGGGTCTTCACGGGTCCAGAATGCCCGACCCTTGGCGCGGCACACGTACCGGCGAGTAATCTTCAGGGCGACTTCACGCGGTGGCGACCCCGCCCGTCGAAGAAGCGATGACGGGAGGATGAGCATGACGGAGATGACGCGGCTGCAGCAACGTGGGGTGCGGCTGCCCCGGACCGAGCGCCGGGCCCAGCTCCTCGCCGCGGCGCAACGGGTCTTCGCCGAAAACGGTTACCACGCCGCCGCGATGGACGAGATCGCCGAGGTCGCGGGCGTCTCGAAGCCGGTGCTGTACCAGCACTTCCCCGGCAAGCTCGATCTGTACATCGCGCTGCTGGAGAGCCACGTCGACGAGCTGGTCAAGCGCGTCCAGAACGCGCTGGACTCGACGACGGAGAACAAGCAGCGCGTGCCGGCGACGGTAGGCGCGTTCTTCGACTTCGTGAGCAACGACGCGGGCGCGTTCCGGATGGTCTTCGAGTCCGACCTGCGCGGCGAGCCGGCGGTCCAGGAAGCGGTCGACCGGGCGACGTCGGCGAGCGTGGACGCGATCACCGAGACAATCACGGCGGACGCGGGCCTCGACGAGGACAAGGCGCGGCTGCTGGCCGTCGGGCTGGTCGGGATGAGCCAGGTCAGCGCCCGGTTCTGGCTGGCCCACCACCAGTCGATGAGCCGCGAGGAGGCGGTGGCCCTGACGGCCAACCTCGCCTGGCGCGGCATCGGCGGCGGCTTCCCGCTCAAGGACTCCTGACCCGCTCACCACCAAGCGCCCCAATGTGGCGTTGGTTGCGTCCAACGCACCCAATGTGGCGTTCGGTGCGTCCAACGCACCGAACGCCACATTGGGTGCGCTGGACGCAACCAACGCCACATTGGGGCGCTGGTCAGCCGGCGACCCAGAAGGCGTAGTCCGCCGAGTACCGGACCGCCGTCTGCGCGCCCGCTGTGCACGTTCCGGCCGGGGCGACGCCGCCGCGGGTGTTGAGGCGCTGGACGTAGGTCACCTTGCCGAAGATCCCGTCGCCGGTGTTGAGGTTCGCCTTGAGCAGCAGTTCCGGGATCGCGTTCGTCCGCGGCGAGGAAGCGGCCGCCGCGGCGCCGACCGTGCTGCCGTCCACAATGGACGTCCAGACCGGACCCTTGCTGTGCAGCGCCACCGGCTTCCCGTGCTTCGACAGCACGGCGGCGGGCTGGATCAGCGTCCACGCGCCGTTCGTGCAGCCGTAGATCTGCACGCCCTCGGCCGCGTAGCTGGCCACCGGCCGGTTGCCCGCCGGAACCTTGATCGCGTCCGGCACCTTGGCGGCCGCCGGGGTGGCCGAAGCCGTCGCCGCGCCGCCGACCAGGAGGGCACCCACCGCGAGCGCCACCGTCATCCGCTTCATGGAATCCACCTTCGAAAATCCTCCCGCCGCTTCTCGGCGGGCTCCCGCCCCTCCACACGGGAGCCCGCCGGAAACGGTTCAGGAGGATCAGGCGGCGCGCACCTCGGCGGTCGCGGCGTCCGCTTCGGCCGCCTTCGGGTCCGGCGTCCGGTGCCGCAGGGCCAGCAGGCCGCCGACGACCAGCGTGATGACCACGCCCATCAGCGTGTACCACGGGTACGCCAGCGCCACCTTGTCCCCGGCCGCCTTGCTGAAGTCGACGCCGATCAGGCCGCCGGTCTTCGCGTTGAACTTCACCCCGAGGATGACGAACGCCATCACCACGACCGTGACCACGAACGCGATGATCGCGTCCACCTGCCGCGCCTTCTTGATCAGCAGGCCCAGCAGGAACGACCCCAGCAGCGCGCCGTAGGTGTAGCCGGTGATGGCCAGGCCGAGCTCGATCACCGAGTTCTTCGTGGTGGAGAACAGCGAAGCGAACACCGCGAACACGACGGCCCAGATCAGTGTCCACATGCGACCGTGCTGCAGCAGCTTCGAATCCTCCGGCGAGCGCTTGGTGAACCGCTGGTAGAGGTCGGCCACGGTGGACGTCGACAGCGCGTTGAGCGCCGAAGCCAGCGCGCCCATGGTCGAGGCCAGGACACCGGCGATGAGCAGGCCCGAGACACCGACCGGCAGGTCGTCGATGATGAACCGCGAGAACACGTCGTCCGGGCTCTGCAGGCCCAGCTGCGCCACGGACTTGCGGCCGTTGAACACCCACAGCATCGCCCCGACCAGCAGGAACAGCGCGAACTGGACGGTGACGATGACGCCGCTGCCGATCAGCGCCTTCTGGCCGTCGCGCAGGCTGCGGGTGGCCAGCAGCCGCTGCGCGATCAGCTGGTCGGCGCCGTGCGACGCCATCGACAGCGCCGCGCCGCCGAGCACCGCCGTGATGAAGGCGTACGGGCTGGTCAGCAGGTTCTTCGTGAAGTCGACGAGCATGAACTTGCCGTCCGCGGACGCCTGGGTGGCCCAGTCGGCCGGCAGCTTGTTCAGCAGCACGATCGCGGCCACCGCGGCGCCGCCGAGGTAGAGCGTCAGCTGGATGACGTCGACCCAGACGACCGCCTTGATCCCGCCGATGTAGGCGTAGACCAGCGTCAGCGCGGTGAGGATGACGACGATCACCCAGTAGTCCAGGTGGATGCCGTAGTGGCCGAGGATCACCTTGATCGGGATCGCGCCGGCGAACAGGCGCACGCCCTCGGCGAGCAGCCGCGTGATCACGAACGTCACCGACGCCGTGCCCTGCAGCCCCGAGCCGAACCGCTTCCCGAGGAAGGCGTACGCGCTGACGAGGTTGCCCCGGAAGTACCGCGGCAGCAACACGAACGCGGCGATCGTCCGGCCGATGATGTAGCCGAAGGCCAGCTGCAGGAACAGGAAGGCGTTGCCGAAGACCAGCCCGGGCGTGCTGATCACGGTGAGCGTCGAGGTCTCCGTGGCCACCACGGACAGCATCACCGCACCCCACGGGAGGCTGCGCTCGCCGACGAAGTAGTCCGCCGCCGACCGTTGTCTCCGGCCGACCAGCACGCCGATCAGCGGCATCGCCGCCAGGTAGATCACGATGATGGCGAGGTCAACACCGCGCATGGATCACTCCTACCGTTCTCCGGCCTTCTCCGCGACTCGCAACCGGGTCACGGTGCCCCCCAGCGGGGCGGGAAGGGTCAGGGGACCGCGGCCCGGGACCAGCGCGCCGAGCACGCGCGGCCCGCGGGCACCGGTCGCCGACGGCACCGTACCGGGCACGCCGCACCAGCTCAGCCAGCCCAGCAACGCGGTCAGGTACGCCTCTTTGCCGGCGCCGGGCAGGCCGAGGTCGTCACTGGTCTTGACCACCGCCGGCCCCACGGCGCGGATCAGCGCGGCCATCAGCGCCGGGTTGGCGACGCCGCCCCCGGAGGCGATGACGGTGGTGACACCGTGACGGCGGCACTGGTCGGCCACGGTGACGGCGGTCAGCTCGGTCAGCGTCGCGAGCAGGTCGCCGGGTTCGACGCTGTCCAGGCCGGCCAGTGCGGTGTCGAGGTAGTCCGCGTTGAAGTGCTCCTTGCCGGTGGACTTCGGGGGTGCGGCGGCGAAGTACGGGTCGGCGAGCAGCCGGCCGAGCAGGTCGGCGCGCACCGACCCGCCGAGGGCGAGCCGGCCGTCGACGTCGCTGCGCTGCCCCGAGACGCGGTGGGCGGCGACGTCGAGCAGGGCGTTGGCGGGCCCGGTGTCGTAGGCGATCACCGGCCGCCCCTCGGTGACGACGGTGATGTTCGCGATGCCGCCGAGGTTCAGCGCGGCGACCGGCCGTGCGGTGTCCTCGGCGAGGCCGTGCAGCCACAGCCGGTCGAGCGTGCTCGCCAGGGGCGCGCCGTGGCCGCCCGCGGCGACGTCGCGCGCCCGCAGGTCGGCGATCACCGGCAGCCCGGTGCGCTCGGCGATCCAGGCGGGCTGGCCGAGCTGGAGGGTGCCGCGGACGTGGTTGTCCTCGACCCAGTGGAACACCGTCTGGCCGAGCGACGCGACCAGGTCCGCGCGGCCGCCGAGCTCTTCGACGCCGCGCGCGGCCGCGTCGGCGAACGCCTGGCCGACGCCGGTGTCCAGCCGCGTCAGCTCGCCGGCGGTGCACGGGTTCGGCGGCAGCGCGGCGAGCAGGCCCTCGCGCAGGTGGTCGGGGTAGGGGACGTCGAGCTCGCCGAGCGGTGTCAGCACGACCGTGTCCTCTTCGGCGTGCAGGTCGGCGGCGGCCACGTCGATCCCGTCGAGCGACGTGCCCGAAATCAGGCCGATCACCCGATAGCCGTGACTCGCTCGCAGCCCCATCCGGAGGGGTTTAGTGGAGCGTTGCCTGTGACGCAACCCACTTGGTGAAGTCTTGCCCCAATCGGGACCTAGCTGGTGACGAATTGCCTGTGCGGACGGGGTGTCCGGCGCGGGGGAGCGCGGATGAAAGGATGGGTCCGTGTCGAGCACCTGGTTCCTGTTCGTAGTCGTCGCCGTCGTCGTCCTGGTCGCCCTGCTGGTGACCGGCCTGCTGATCGCACGCAGGCGGCGGATCAGCCTGGACGCCCAGCGCGAGGTCGAGGCGAAACCGAAGGGCGGTTCGTACGCGGCCAGCGGGGGCATCGCGCTCGCGCCCGGCGGCACGGCCGAGGCCGAAGCCCCCGAGCACCCGGTCGAGGACCGGCCGGAGACCGACGGCCAGCCCGCGGTGGGCGACGACGCGGCGGTCCCGCGCGACTCGGCGCAGCGCACGGTCCGCGACGTCGAGCTGCCGGACGCCGAGGTCGTCGAACCGGCCCCGGTCGCCGAGGAGATCGAGCCGGCGACCGGCCGCATGGAGCGGCTGCGCGGCCGGCTGTCGAAGTCCCGCTCGGTGTTCGGGACGAGCCTGCTGGGCCTGCTCGGCGCGGGTGACCTCGACGAGGATTCCTGGCAGGACGTCGAAGACACGCTGCTGCTGGCCGACCTCGGCGCGGCCACGACGAACCAGATCGTCGAGCGCCTGCGCGACGAGCTGTCCCGGCGCGCGGTGCGGTCGTCGGCCGAGGCGCGCGAGGTGCTGCACGAGGTGCTGACGGCGCAGCTGTCCACCGACGGCCACCGCGCGGTCCGGGCGCTGCCGCACACGGTCGACGGCAAGAAGCAGCCGGCGGTGGTGCTGGTGGCGGGCGTCAACGGCACGGGCAAGACGACGACCACGGGCAAGCTCGCCCGCGTCCTGGTGGCCCAGGGCGGCACGGTCCTGCTGGGCGCGGCGGACACGTTCCGCGCGGCGGCGGCCGACCAGCTCCAGACGTGGGCCGAGCGCGTGGGCGCGGAGGTCGTCCGCGGCAAGGAGGGCGCGGACCCGGCGGCGGTCGCGTTCGACGCGGTGAAGCGCGGCGTGGACACCGGTGTCGACGCGGTCCTGGTCGACACGGCGGGCCGCCTGCACACGAAGACGGGCCTGATGGACGAGCTGGGCAAGGTCAAGCGCGTCGTGGAGAAGCAGGCCAAGGTCGACGAGGTCCTGCTGGTCCTGGACGCGACGACGGGCCAGAACGGGCTCATGCAGGCCCGCGTGTTCGCCGAGGTCATCGACGTCACGGGCATCGTGCTGACCAAGCTGGACGGCACGGCCAAGGGCGGCATCGTGTTCCAGGTCCAGAAGGAGCTGGGGGTCCCGGTGAAGCTGGTCGGCCTGGGCGAGGGCCCGGACGACCTGGCCCCGTTCGAGCCGGGCGCCTTCGTGGACGCCCTGCTCGGTTAGCGGACCTTCGCCGGCGGTTCCAGCCGGAACAGCGGTGTTCCGTCTGCCTTCCGCAAGCCCAGCTGCAGGATCACCGGCGCCGAGGGGCGGTTGACCGGGATGAGGCACGGGGACGTCCCGCGGGCCGGCACGGTCAGGTGGGACCAGCCGATGCCCTGCAGCGTGCGGCGGGCCGGGTCGAGCACCATCGCCGCGCTGAAGTAGCGGCCGCTGGGGACCGCGATGCGGGCCGTGTGGCCGAGGATCGCCGAGAACGCCGTGCCGGTGCGGCCGCCGTCTTCCTGCATCGTCAGGATCACCGGTGTCCGGCCCTTCGCGGCGCCGTGGTGCCGCACGGTGATCTCGACGGTGCCCGCGGCGGTCTTCGCCGGGCCCGGCCAGGCGGGTGGTGCGGCGGGCCCGTCGAGCGCCCGGTCGACGAGCCGGTCCAGGAGGTTCGAAGCGGCGCCCTGCGCGAGCCAGGCCAAGGCGCCGGCGTGCGTGTCCATGCGGCCTCCGGCGGATATTCGGATGACGGCGGCGGCGGTGCGAGCGCAGAATCCGGGCATGCCCGGTTGACGCACGCGCGCCCCTCCTCGTGACAGACGCTCCGAAGCCGTCGTTCGCTACGAGAGAGGACCCATCATGACCGCCATTCACGGCGACCGGGTGCGCCTGCGCCCGATTGGCCCAGCCGACCGCGTCCGGGTGCGCGAAATCCTGGCCACCCCGGAGGTCGCCCGCTGGTGGGGCGACCCGGGCCACGAGACCGAAGGCCTGTACGAGGTCGAAGAGGGCTACACGGTCTACGTGATCGAGTTCGACGGTGCCGTCGTCGGCCTGATCCAGAGCTGCGAGGAGCTGGACCCGCAGTACCACCACGCGGGCATCGACATCTCGGTGCACCCGGACTTCCACGGCCGCGGTATCGGCACGGACGCGATCCGCGCCCTGGCCCGGCACCTGTTCGCGACCGGCCACCACCGGCTGACGATCGACCCGGCGGCGTCGAACGAGACGGCGATCCGGGTGTACACGAAGGTGGGCTTCCGGCCGGTCGGGATCCTGCGGAACTACGAACGCGCCCCGGACGGCACCTGGCACGACGGGCTGCTGATGGACCTGCTGGCGGGGGAGCTGAGCTGAGTCAGCCCTTGTCGATGATCTGCTGAAGCAACCGGCTCATCTGCTCCATGCCGACGTTGATCTTGGTGAACCCGCTGCGCATCTCAGCCCGGAGGTCGGTGACCTCGGTCTTGAGACCGGTGACGTCAGTCTTGAGGCCGGAGATGTCTTGCCCGTGCTCGATCTGCGTCTCGCGCATCGCGTTGAGCACCTTGGTGTGGCCGTTCAAAGTCTGCTTGAACTCAGACACATCCCGGTCTGCAGTGCCGGCGAGAATGCGGGCTGCCGCGGCGTCGTGCCGGGACTGCTGCACCTGTTCCTCCAACGCGGTCACGCGGGCTTCGAGGTCTTCGAGGCTGGCCATGTCGCCGACTTTACCGGCGCCGGATTTGCCCCCCTCAGGGGGGTCACTTTGTGTCACCTTAATTTCACCCACTGTCACACTTGTGCGACGGCCTGGGTCAGGCTAGCCCCCAGGGCGTCCGCGACCCGCTGCACCGCCGGGGCGATGTGCGCCACTGCTTCGGCGGTCAGCCGACCGGACGGCCCGGACACCGAAACCGCCGCCGGCACCGGTGCGCCCGGCACCGCCACCGCCACGCACCGCACCCCCAGCTCCTGCTCGGCCTCGTCCAGCGCGTACCCCTGCGAAGCGATCCGCGACAGCTCCACCGCCAGCGCGTCCGGGTCGGTGAACGTGTGCTCCGTGTACGCCGGCATCCCCGTCCGGTCCAGCAGTGAACGGACCTCGGACGACGGCAGGTGCGCCAGCATTGCCTTCCCGACCCCGGTCCCGTGCGGCAGCAACCGCCGGCCGACCTCGGTGAACATGCGCATCGAGTGCTTCGAGGGTACCTGGGCCACGTACACGACCTCGTCGCGCTCGAGGACCGCCAGGTTGGCCGTCTCGCCGACCTCCTCCACCAGCTCGGCCAGCAACGGCCGCGCCCAGGCGCCGAACTGCATGCTCGCGTTCTCGCCCAGCCTGATGAGGCGCGCACCCAGTGCGTAGCGGCGGTTCGTGTTCTGGCGGACGTACCCGAGGTCCACCAGCGTGCGGATCAGCCGGTGGATCGTCGGCATCGGCAGCCCGGACAGCGTCGCCAGCTCCGACAAACTCGCCTCGCCGCCGGTGTCCGCGAGGTGTTCCAGCAGCTCGAAGGCGCGCTGCAGGGACTGGACGCCGCCGTCGCGACCGTTCTTCTCCGCCGGCACGGTGGCCCTCCTTACGTCGGCGTTGAGCTTCCGCTATGCAGAAACTATAGTCCGGCTGGTAGAAAACCGTAGGGCCGTTATCCAAAGATCCGAACCCTCGAGGTGTTTCCCCATGTCTTCTGAAGTCCAGGTGCTGGGCGACCCGGTCGAGCGCGGCGACGAGATCCTCACGCCGGAGGCGCTCGCCTTCCTCGCCGGCCTCCACGACGCCTTCGCCGGCCGCCGCGACGAGCTGCTCCAGGCGCGGAGCAAGCGCCGCGAGGAGGCCCGGACCACCGGCCGGCTCGACTTCCTGCCGGAGACCAAGGAGATCCGCGACGGCGACTGGCAGGTCGCCGGGGCCCCGGAGGCGCTCCGCGACCGCCGCGTCGAGATCACCGGGCCGACCGACCGCAAGATGACCATCAACGCGCTCAACTCCGGCGCGAAGGTGTGGCTCGCCGACCTCGAAGACGCCAACACGCCGCACTGGCACAACGTGGTGTCCGGCCAGGTCAACCTCCACGACGCCATCCGCGAGACGATCACCCTGGAAAGCGGCGGCAAGAGCTACGCGCTGAAGGACGACGTCGAGCACGCCACGATCGTGGTCCGCCCGCGCGGCTGGCACCTGCCCGAAGCCCACCTGACCTTCGGCGGCCGCGAGGGTGTCGGCGCGCTCGTCGACTTCGGCCTGCACTTCTTCCACAACGCCGCCGAACTGCTCAAGCGCGGCAAGGGCCCGTACTACTACCTGCCGAAGATGGAGAGCCACCTCGAAGCGCGGCTCTGGAACGACGTCTTCACCCACGCCGAGAAGACCCTCGGCATCGAGCACGGCACCGTCCGCGCCACCGTGCTGATCGAGACCATCCCGGCCGCGTTCGAGATGGAAGAGATCCTCTACGAGCTGCGCGAGCACGCCTCGGGCCTCAACGCCGGCCGCTGGGACTACCTCTTCAGCGTCATCAAGTACTTCCGCGACGCGGGCGAGAAGTTCGTGCTGCCGGACCGCAACTCCGTCACCATGACCGCGCCCTTCATGCGCGCCTACACCGAGCTGCTGGTGCGCACCTGCCACAAGCGCGGCGCCTTCGCGATCGGCGGCATGGCCGCGTTCATCCCGAGCAAGGACCCCGAGACCAACAAGGGCGCCTTCGAGAAGGTGCACGCGGACAAGTCCCGCGAGGCCGGCGACGGCTTCGACGGCTCGTGGGTCGCGCACCCGGGCATGGTCGAGCTCTGCAAGGAGGAGTTCGACAAGGTGCTCGGCGACCAGCCGAACCAGCTCGGCCGCACCCGCGACGAGGTCAGCGTCACCGCCGATCAGCTGCTGGACGTCGCTTCGACGCCGGGCAGCGCGACCGCGGCCGGCCTGCGCGCGGCGGTCGACGTCGGTGTCCGCTACATCGCCTCGTGGCTCGGCGGCAACGGCGCGGCGGCCATTCACAACCTGATGGAAGACGCGGCCACCGCCGAGATCTCGCGCTCGCAGATCTGGCAGTGGGTCAAGAACGGGACCACTTTGGACAGTGGTGACACCGTCACCGCGGAGCTGGTGCGCGGCGTGCTGGCCGACGTCCGCGGCGAGCTGGCCGGCGAGCTCAAGCCGGAGCTGCTGGAGCCCGCGGTGGAGCTGTTCGAGCAGGTCGCGCTGGCCGACGAGTTCCCGGACTTCCTGACGCTGCCCGCGTACGAGAAGATCAAGTAGTGCGGCTTTCCGAGGACGTCTACGACGCCGCCGACGCGCGCCTGGCTGCGGCCGACGCGCGCGTCGCGGCGTCGTACCCGGGCGAGCGGCCGGGACGCCAGCCCGTGCACACGGTCTACGTCCCGGCGTCGCAGTACAAGACGCGCCTGGTCGCCGACTGGGGCAAGCAGGCGATGCGGGTCTTCATCGAGCACGGCGACCTCCTCGGCGCCGACGCGGACGTCTTCGAACGCGTCCGCACGAAGCTGCTGACCGAGCCGATCGAGGACCTGCGGATCGACTTCGAGGACGGCTTCGGCCGCGTGCCCGACGACGTCGAGGACGCGGCGGCGGTGGCGGCCGGGCAAACGCTGGCGACGACCGGCGGGACACCGTTCTGCGGCATCCGCTTCAAGAGCTTCGAAGCGGCGACGCGCCGGCGTGGTATCCGCACCCTGGACCTGTTCCTCGGGTCGTTGCTGGACCACGGGCCGTTGCCGCCCGGGTTCGTCGTCACGCTGCCGAAGGTGACGGCGGTCGAGCAGGTCGCGGTGGCCGCGGAAGTCCTCGCTCGCCTGGAAACCGCGTACGAGCTGGCTGAAGGGGCGTTGCGCTTCGAGGTCCAGATCGAGACGGCACAGTCCATTGTGGACGTCGACGGGACGCTGTCGGTGGCGCGGATCGTGCAGGCGGCCGAGGGCCGCTGCTCGGGACTGCACTACGGAACGTACGACTACAGCGCGGGCCTCGGCATCGCGGCGGCGTACCAGAGCATGGAGCACCCGGCGGCCGACCTGGCCAAGGGCCTGATGCAGATCGCGGCGGCGGGCACCGGCGTCCGCCTCTCGGACGGCTCGACGAACAGGCTCCCGATCGGCGACGCCCTGCCCGCGGCGTGGGCCGAACACCTCCGGCTGGTCCGCAGGTCCTTGGAGCGCGGCTTCTACCAGGGCTGGGACCTGCACCCCCACCAGCTGCCGACCCGCTTCGCGGCAACGTACACGTTCTACCGCGAGGGCTTCTCGCAGGCGGTGGCGCGGTTGCGCGCGTACGTGGACAAGCGGGCCGGGGGAGTGCTGGACGAACCGGCGACCGCCCAGGCGCTGGCGGTGTACCTGCTGCGCGGCCTGGACTGCGGGGCCTTGGACGAGGGCGAGCTGCCGTTCGGGCGGCCGGAGCTGGAGAAGTACGCCCGGCGCGAAGTGTGACGGCTACTCGCCGAGGCGGGCGCGGTCGGCGGCCGCGCGCCCGGCGCCCCAGCCCTCATGGCTGCGGACGGTCACGGACTTGTTCACCACTTCGGGGAACAGCTCGGTGAACGCCGCCGCCACCTGCTTCTCGCGGGAAGCCAGTGCCGGGAGCAAGTCCGGCGCCTCGGCGATCGTCGCTTCCGTCGCCCGCTCGAGCCGCTCGCCGATCCGGGTGGCGTAAGAGACGAGGAAGGACTTCCGGAAATCCCGGGACCGGCCCGCCGGGTCGGCGATCATCGCCCGCGTCGCCTGGACCAGCAGCGACGTGGTGAGCAGCTCGACGGCGTCCAGGTCGTCTTCGTCGCCGACGACGGTCACGAAGTCCCAGCGCGAGTCGAAGACCGCTCGGCCGCGGTTGGCCTGCGCGACCACGTGGACCAGCAGCGACTTCGCGTCGGTGTACGGCGTGTCCAGCCAGATCCGGCGGGCCGCGGGCCGCTCGGGTGCGGCCTCGGTGGCCTCGACCAGCACGCGGTCGAGAGCGTGGCGGGTCATCAGCTCCTGCGCCTTCGCCGAGAGGGTTTCCGCTTCCTCCGGGAAGGTGCTCGACTCGGCCTTGGCGAGCAGCGCGCGGACCCGGCTCAGCTTCTTGTCGTCGACGTGGTGCCGCGCCGGCGACGCGAGCGGGGTTCCCGGCGTGGGCAGGACGACGGTCACCGCGGGCAGGGTCGCCAGCAGGCCGAGGGCCTCGATCACCGCCGCCACCGCTTCGGACGGCGTCAGGATGTGCTTCGCCGCCCACTGCGGCAGGTGCGGCTCGGTCTCCGTCCACCAGCGGGTGGCGCCCACCGCGTCGAGCTGGGCCAGCCAGTCCGGGTGCACGGCGGTGAACTGCCCGGCGTAGGCGGCGAGCGCGTCGAGGACGTACGAGCCCGCGAACTCGTCCAGGTGCCGCCGCGCGGCCTGGTGGAGGTCTTCGGGCAGCCAGCCACCTCGGCACGCCCGGGCCACCAGTTGCCGGGCGATCCGATCGGCGGCCGAGACGAGCTCGGCCGGCAGCGTGAAGCCCGGCGCCAGCCGCTCGGCGTCGCCCGGAGCGGCCGTCAGCAGCGCCTCGCCGAACTTTTCGTCCGTCGTCGGCGGCGGGCCGACGCGGACCTGCTTCCGCTTGCCCACCCGGTCAGTCTGCCGCAGCGAGCGACTGAGGCGTCGGGTGCTCCGAGATCGTCACGACGTTCGCGCTCCTGTTCGGCGTGGCGCCGGTCGCGGCTCAGCGCAGCCGCGGGAGGGCGTCGCGGGCGAAGTGGCTCAGCGTCCGCAGGTCGTCGGCGAACCGCGCGCGGTGGTCCTCGGGCAGCGGCCGGAAGAAGAACTGCTCGACGTTCTCCACGTGCAGCCGGCTGGCCCGCACGGTCGTCTCCTCGCCGAACGAGGTCAGCCGGACGAGCTGGACGCGCTTGTCGCTCGGGGACGCCGTGCGGGTCACCAGCCCGAGCGCCTCCATCCGGTCGACCAGCCGGGTCGCGCCGCCGGTGGTGAGGACCTGCTCCTGGGCGATGGAGCGCATGGTCAGCCCGTCCGCGCCGGTGCGGCCCACGATCAGCAGGACCTCGTACATCAGGTGGGTGATCCCGCATTCGCGTTCCAGGGCCCGCCCGAGCAGGTAGCCGAGCCGGTGCGCCGCGCCTTGCAGCCGCCCGAAGGCCAGCACGCGGGCGTCGTCCGCCGCCTGCCGGGCCGAGGTGATTTCGGGGTCCACCCGCTCATCCTCCCCCTTGCCCCCGGTCACGCAACGCGAGACGGCGGCCGGTGGGGTGCGAGGTCTTCCCCCTGCGCCGAGCGGGCGAGCGGGCGTTCTAGTCGCCGGCTCGCAAGGCCAGGTACACGTCCAGCTGGTCGGTGAACTCCGTCAGGTCCGCGCCCAGCAGCTCACCCGCTCGCCCGATCCGGTAGCGCAGCGTGTTCACGTGGACGTGCAACGCCTTCGCCGCCCGGGTCGGGGAGCCCGAGCACTCCAGGAACACGCGGACCGTGTGCACCAGGTCCGTGTGCTGCTCCGCGTCGTAGGCCAGCAACGGCCCGAGCACCCGGCGGCGCACGGCCGCGCGCACCCCGTCCGGCGCGCCGGCCAGCAGCAGCTCGTGCACCGCCACGTCACCGGTCCGGACCACCGCCACCCGGCCCGGCCGCCGCGCCGCCACCTCCACGGCGTAGCGCGCACTCTCCACGGCCTCGGCCACCCGGCCCGGATCGCTGACCCCGCAGAGGATCCGGGAAGCCCGCAGCAGCGGCTCCACAGTGGACAATCCGGCCAGCGAAGGCGTGGCCACCGCCGCGTACGACGTGTCCCCCGGCGAGTCGAGCAGCGCCGCGTCCGGTAGCAACTCGTCCAGGACGTCCCGGCTCTCGTCGCTGCCTTCGGTCCGCAACGCGACAACGCACACGTCCTCGGGCAGCGACACCTCCGGGCGTGACCTGCGGGCCCGCGTGACTCCGACCAGCCCCGCCACCTCCTCGGCCAGCTCGGCCTGCGCGGTGCTCAACGGCCCCCCGGCCGCGATCAGCCACGGCACCGCGTGCCGCCCCTCGACCGGGAGCACCGTCAGCGGCCCCGGCTCGCGGGCCGCGTACCGGCGGACGACGTCCTCCGGCGGCATCGGCAGCGGGGCCGTCCCCGCGATCAGCCGGCCCAGGCCCGACAGCACCCAGCACGGCAGCCCCAGTTCCGCCGAAGCCCGCTCCACCAGCGTCTCGACCGGCGCCTCCGCCGCGGCCTGCAAACGTTTGCGGGCGCTGTCCGACGCGGCCGCCAACGCCAGCACCACCTGCTCGGTGATCACCGAAAACGACAGGTCGGCGGGCACTTCGAGGAGCGGGATCCGGTGCCGGACGCAGGCGTCGACGACGTCGTCCGGGATGCCGCCCGAGTCCGCACCGGACGCGGCCAGCGCCGCCGCGCCCGAGCGGGCCAGCGCCGCCACGAACGGCTCGGCGTCACCCGGCTCGTGCCACCAGAGCAGGCCGGAAAGCACCAGCTCACCGGCCGACAGGTACCGTCCGGGGTCGGACAGCTCCGTGACGTAGATGCGCGTCACCGGCCGGTCGAGCAGGTCGGTCCCGGCGCGCGGGCGCAGCCGCAGCGCCGGCAGCCCCAGCAGAGTTTTCACGGTCGTCATGAGGCTTGTAGGAAAGCACAACCGGCCCCGCGTCCGCTGCGGTGCGTTTCATGCGTGGTGCCGTTGCCGCCCGGCCGTGATCCGTCGTCTACTGGTCTATCGCCCTCACGAAGGAGCAGCCCGTGGAGTTCCTGCGTCCCACGACGCTCGCCGAGGCCCTCGCCCTGAAGGCCGAGCGGCCCGGCGCCGTGCCGATCGCCGGCGGCACCGACGTCATGGTCGAACTCAACTTCGACCACCGGCGCCCGGACGCCCTCCTGGACCTGACCACCGTCGGGGAACTGACGGAGTGCTCCACTGTGGACGGCACGGTCCGGCTCGGCGCCGGCGTCCCGTACTCCCGCGTCATCGCCGAACTGGGTGAATCCGTCCCGGCGCTGGCCATGGCGTCGCGCACGGTCGGGTCCCCGCAGATCCGCAACCGCGGCACGGTCGGCGGCAACCTCGGCGCCGCCTCGCCCGCCGGCGACACCCACCCGGTGCTGCTCGCCTTGGACGCGCGGATCGAGGTGGCCTCCGTCCGGGGGACCCGTGTCCTCCGCGCGGAGGATTTCTACGTCGGCGTGAAACGCCACGCCCTCGAGCCGGACGAGCTGATCACCGCCGTCCACCTGCCCGCGCACGCCGGGCCGCAGCAGTTCGCCAAGGTCGGCACGCGCAACGCCATGGTCATCGCGGTCTGCTCCTTCGCGCTGTCGCTGCAGAACGGCCGGGCCGGCGCCGCGATCGGGTCCGCCGCCCCGACCCCGCGCCGCGCCCGCGAGGCCGAGGACTTCCTGGCCGCCGAACTGCCGTGGGGCTCGCCGGAAGCCCTGCCCGACTCGCTGAAGCGGCGCTTCGGCGACCTGGTGGCCGCGGCGACGTCCCCGATCGACGACGTCCGGGGCAGCGCCGCGTATCGGAAGCACGCTCTCGGGGTACTGGCACGGCGTACGTTGACCTGGGCCTGGGACGAACACCGGACGGGGGAGCGCGCATGCGCCTGAACGTCACGATCAACGGCGAGCCGCGGCAGGCGGACGATGTCTGGGAAGGCGAGAGCCTGCTCTACGTGCTGCGCGAGCGGCTCGGCCTGCCGGGCTCGAAGAACGCCTGCGAGCAGGGCGAATGCGGCTCCTGCACGGTCTACCTCGACGACCTCCCGGTGTGCGCCTGCCTGGTCGCGGCCGGGCAGGCCGAGGGCCGCGTGGTCCGCACGGTCGAGGGACTGGCCGACGGCGACACCCTCGACCCGGTCCAGCAGTCCTTTGTGGACGCGGGTGCGGTCCAGTGCGGGTTCTGCACGCCGGGCCTGGTCGTCGCCGCCCACGACCTGCTGAACCGCGTCCCCGACCCGTCCGACGAGGAGATCCGCGAGGCACTGGCCGGCAACCTCTGCCGGTGCACCGGCTACGAGAAGATCCTCGACGCGGTCCGCGCGGCCGCGAAGGGAGGCGTGGCGTGAAGACGCTCATCGCGAACGCGGCCATCGCCACCGTCACCGGCGAGGAGTACGCGAGCGGGCACGTCGTCATCGAGAACGACCGGATCGCCGCGGTCGGCGAAGGCGTCTACACCGGCGAGTTCGACGAGCGCGTCGACGCCGCCGGCTGCCTGGTCACGCCGGGGCTGATCAACACCCACCACCACCTCTACCAGTGGGCGACCCGCGGCCTGGCCGCCGACCACACGCTCTTCGAATGGCTGGTCGCGCTCTACCCGGTCTGGAGCCGCCTCGACGACGAGATCACGCACGCCGCGGGCACCGCCGGGATGGCCCGGCTGGCCCTGACCGGCTGCACCACGGTCGCCGACCACCACTACGTCTTCCCGCGCGACGGCGGCGACCAGGTCGCGGCGCTGGCCGCGGCCCGTCAGCGCATCGGCGTCCGGCTGCACGTGGTCCGCGGGTCGATGGACCGCGGCGAGTCCGACGGCGGCCTGCCGCCGGACAACCTGGTCGAGCCGACCGAGGACGCGCTGGCCGGCACCGAAGCGGCGATCGACCGCTTCCACGACGACTCCGCGGGCGCCCACCTGCAGATCGCCGCGGGCCCGTGCTCGCCGTTCTCGGTCACCGAACGGCTGATGTCCGGCGCGGCCGAGCTGGCCCGGCGCAAGGGCGTCCGCCTGCACACCCACCTCGCCGAAACCGTCGACGAGGAGAAGCAGTGCCTCGCCGAGGCCGGCTGCACCCCGGCCGAATACGCCGACAAGCTCGGCTGGCTCGCCGACGACGTCTGGCTCGCGCACACGATCCACCTCGCGCCCGAGGCGATCCGCCGGTTCGGCGCGACCGGCACCGGCTCGGCGCACTGCCCGACGTCCAACGGCCGCATCGGCGCCGGCATCGCCCCGGTCCGCGACCTCCTCGACGCCGGGGTCGCGGTCGGCCTGGGTGCCGACGGCGCGGCGTCCAACGAGTCCGGTGGCCTCGGCGAAGAGCTCCACCAGTCGCTGCTGCAGGCCCGCCAGCGCGGCGGCCCGCGCGGGCTGACCACGCGGGAAGCCCTGTGGATGGGCACGATGGGCGGCGCCCGCTGCCTCGGCCGCGGGGACGACCTCGGCTCGATCGAGCCCGGCAAGCTCGCCGACCTCGCCGTCTGGAACCTGACCGGGCTGAACTACGCCGGCATCGCCGACCCGGTCGCGGCCCTGGTGCTCGGCACCACGCCGCCGCTGCGCCGCCTGTTCGTCGGCGGCAAGGCCGTCGTCGAGGACGGCACCCTGCGCGAAGCCGACGAGTCCGCCATCGCCCGCGAGCTGGCCGCCGCGAGCGCCCGGTTGCGGGAGGGCCGATGACCAGCACCACCTCCGTCACGACGACGACCGCGAACGGCGTCGGCACTTCGCCGCGGCGCCCCGACGGCACGGTGAAGGTCCGCGGCGAGTTCGCCTACTCCTCGGACCTCTGGCACGAGGACATGGTGTGGGGCGTGACGCTGCGCAGCCCGCACCCGTACGCCCGGATCACCGGCATCGACATCGCGGAAGCCCTGGCCGTGCCGGGCGTGTACGCGGTCCTCACCCACGACGACGTCCCGGGCGTGAACCGCTACGGCCTCGAGCACGCCGACCAGCCGGTGCTCGCCTCCGAAGTCGTCCGCTACCAGGGCGAACCGGTGGCGCTGGTCGCCGCCGACCACCCGGAGACCGCGCGCCGCGCGATGAAGCGGATCAAGGTCGCCTACGAGGAACTGGAGCCGGTGACGGACTCCGAAGCCGCCGTCGCGGGCGAAGGGCCTTCGCTGCACGAAGGCGGCAACGTCGTCCGGCACGTGAAGATCCGCCGCGGCCCGCAGGACCTCGACGCCGACATCGTCGTCGCCGGCGTCTACGAGGTCGGCATGCAGGACCAGGCGTTCCTCGGCCCCGAGTCCGGCCTCGCCGTGCCGGACACCGAAGGCGGCGTCGACCTCTACGTCGCGACGCAGTGGCTGCACGTCGACCAGCAGCAGATCGTCGCCGCGCTGGGGTTGCCGGCCGAGAAGGTGCGGCTGACCCTCGGTGGCGTCGGCGGCGCGTTCGGCGGCCGGGAAGACCTGTCGATGCAGGTGCACGCCTGCCTTCTCGCACTGCACACCGGCAAGCCGGTGAAGATGGTCTACAACCGCGAAGAGTCCTTCTACGGCCACGTCCACCGCCACCCGGCGAAGATGTACTACGAGCACGGCGCCACCCGCGACGGTCGGCTCGTCTACGTGAAGACGCGCCTGTACCTCGACGGCGGCGCGTACGCGTCCTCGACCGGGGCGGTGGTCGCGAACGCCGCCACACTCGGCGTCGGGCCGTACAAAGTGGACAGTGTCTCGGTGGACTGCTGGGGCACCTACACCAACAACCCGCCGTGCGGCGCGATGCGCGGCTTCGGCGCGGTGCAGGCCGCGTTCGGCTACGAGTCCCAGATGGACAAGCTCGCTCTCGCGTGCGGCTTGGACCCGGTCGAGATCCGCGTCCGCAACGCGATGAGCGAGGGCGACCTGATGCCGACCGGCCAGGTCGTCGACGCCGAAGCGCCGGTCGCGGAGCTGCTGAACCGGGTGCGGGACATGCCGCTGCCGCCGGACCGGCCGTTCGACCTGCGGCACATGCCGGGCGGGGTGTCCAACACGACCCACGGCGAGGGTGTCGTCCGCGGCGTCGGGTACGCCGTCGGGATCAAGAACGTCTGCTTCTCCGAAGGCTTCGACGACTACTCGACGGCCCGCGTGCGCCTGCAGCTGGTCGGCGGCGAGCCGGCCGCGACCGTGCACACCGCGGCCTGCGAGGTCGGCCAGGGCCTGGTGACGATCATGCAGCAGATCGTCCGCACCGAGCTCGGCGTCGAGCAGGTGACGATCCTGCCGATGGACACCTCGATCGGCAACGGCGGCTCGACGTCGGCGTCGCGCCAGACCTACGTCACCGGCGGCGCGGTGCAGGCCGCGTGCGTGGCGGTGCGGGCGCGGCTGCTGTCCCGGTTCGACACCAGGACGCGGGTCGTCGGCGGCAAGCTCGTCGCGGCCGACGGCCAGGTGCTCGCCGACCTGGTCGACGTGCTCGGCGACGACGTCTACGACGAAACGATCGAGTGGCGGCACCGGCCCACTGCGGGGCTGGACCCGGAGACCGGGCAGGGGACCGCGCACGTGCAGTACGCGTTCGCCGCGCACCGGGCGGTCGTCGACGTCGACACCGAACTCGGCTTGGTCAAGGTGGTCGCGCTGGACTGCGCCCAGGACGTCGGCAAGGCGCTGAACCCCCAGGCCGTGCTGGGCCAGATCCAGGGTGGTTCGGCGCAGGGGCTCGGGCTGGCGGTGATGGAGGAGATCCAGACCTCCGGCGGGAAGATCCGGAACCCCTCCTTCACCGACTACCTGATCCCGACCGTGCTCGACATGCCGCCGATGAGCATCGACGTCCTCGAACGCCCGGACCCGCACGCGCCGTACGGCCTGCGCGGGGTCGGCGAGCCGCCGACGATCTCCTCGACCCCGGCGATCGTGGCGGCGATCCGGGCCGCGACCGGGCTCGCGCTCACCCGCGTCCCGGTGCGGCCGGAGCACCTCACCGGGACTTGAGCGCCCAGTTCTGGTTGGCGTCGTCGTTGCAGCCCCAGAGTTCGAGCTGGACGCCGTTGACGTTGCCGGCGGGCTTGTCGCCGCCGGTGACGTCGACGCAGAGGCCGGCCTGGGTGATCGAGCCGTCGGCCGCCAGCTTGAACTTCTGGTTCGCGCCGCCGTGGCAGGTCCAGGCGAGGAGCTTGGTCCCGGCGGTCGTGGCGCCCTTCTCGGCGTCCAGGCACCGGCCGTCGGCCTTGAGCTCGCCGTCGCCGGTGAACGTCCAGGCCTGGTCGGTGCCGCCGTCGCAGTCCCAGATGTCGGCGATCGTGTCGTTGATGTCGAGGCAGCGCGCCGACGACGCGCCCTGGATCGGCTGGGTGGTGCCGATGCTGGAGCCGGACCCCGGTGCGACGCGGTAGATCACGGTGCTGTGCGAGGGAACGGCGGCGCTGATCGTGCCGTCGCTGGTGGTGAGTTCCTTCGACCACAGGTTGGTCAGCCGGTAGCTCGCCGCGGCGGGCAGCCCGGCCGCGGCGGCCGTCGTCGAGATGGTCTGCGTGGTGCTGTTTTCGTTGAACAGCACGACCGCGACGGCACCGTCCTGGAGCGGTTTGGCGAGGACGTCCAGGCCGTTCCCGGTGGCGATCCGGGTGGCCTGCTTGCCGAGCGGGTCCTGGTCGACGGCGATGACGTCCGGGTTCAGGTAGGTCGAGAAGGTGGCGACACTGGCCGAGCGCAGGTCGGCACCGGCGATCAGCGGCGCGGCCATCGCCGCCCAGAGCGTGAAGTGCGCGCGGTCCTCCTGGAAGTCCATGCCGTCGCCGACCTCGAGCATGTCCGGGTCGTTCCAGGCGCCCGGTTTCGCGGCGGCGGCGAGCCCGACGTTCTGCCGGTAGATGCCGTCGACGCTGCCCCAGTTGTTGGTGATGTCCCCGGTGGTGCGCCACAGGTTGCCGACGTCCGCGGCCCAGGTCGCGGGGTCGAAGTAGCCCCATTCGCAGATGCTGTAGGTGATCGGGCGGCCGGTGGCCTGCAGCGCGTCGCGCATCGCCGAGTAGCGCCGGATGTAGTCCTGCTGGGTGGAGCTGTCGTTGTGGCAGTTGTCGTACTTGAGGTAGTCGACACCCCAGCTCGCGAAGAGGTTCGCGTCGGCCTGTTCGTGTCCGAGGCTGCCGGGGTAGCCCTGGCAGGTCATCGTGCCGGCGTCTTCGTAGATCCCGAACTTCATGCCGCGGGCGTGGATGTAGTCGCCGAGCGCCTTGAGGCCGCTGGGGAACTTGGCGGGATCGGCGACGAGGTTCCCGCTCGCGTCCCGGGACCAGGTCATCCAGCAGTCGTCGAGGTTGACGTAGGTGTAGCCGCGGTCGCGCATCCCGGAGCTCACCATCAGGTCGGTGGTCTGCTTGACGAGCGTCTCGTTGATGTTGCACTCGAAGGTGTTCCAGGTGTTCCAGCCCATCGGCGGGGTGCGGGCGAGGCCGTTTTCGAGGGCGTGGGCGGGGGTGGGGACGGCCGCGACCACGGCAGCGGCGGCGACGACGGCGAGGACACGGCGCATGGCGACTCCAACCGAACGACGGTGTGAGGCAGGAGGACTAGACCAATACGCTGTTGCTTGCTGCGCGGTCAAGCGCCATGTTGGTGATTTGTGTTCGATTACCGACTAAAGTTGCGAGTTTTCCTGGAGAAGCCGCCGCGCAACGTCGACCGTGGCGGCTCCGGCGACGGCCATCGCTTCGGTGTCCCGCAGCGAGCGGCAGAGGACGAAGGCGCCTTCGAGGTTGTTGACGGCGGTGATGGTGAGGGTCCGGGCGGCTTCCCGGCTCAGCCCGAACTTCGCGAACTTCCCGGTCCCGGCGTCGATCCACGCGGTGAAGACGTCGGCGGTGGCCTTCCGCAGCGGCTCGTTGGTGGAGGCGACCTCGAGGGCCACGGTCGCAATCGGGCACCCTTCGACGTAGTCGGTGGCTTCGAGCGTCGCGATCCCGGCGGCGAAGAAGGCTTCGATGCCGCTGACGACGTCGTCCGCCGGCGCGATGAAGAGGTCGAAAAGGGCGATGTAGGCGAGCCCGGAGGTGCGGATGACCTCCTCGCCGAGCTGCTCCTTGCCGCCGGGGAAGAAGTGGTAGAGGGACCCGAAGGGCGCGCTGGCCTCGGCGACGATCTGCTTCAGGCCGGTACCGGCGTAACCGTTGCGCCGGAAGAGCTCGGCGCCGGCGGCCATGATGCGTTCCTTCGTCCCTGCCATGGCATCGAGGATACGTGCTTGCTAGAGCGTTCTATCCAACCCGGCTCGGGTGCCCACCACCCCGAAGCCGCGATTGTCACTACGGACGGTGGTACCGCGTCAAGGCGGGAAAGCGTGCCTTGACCCGGCACCACCGGCCGTGTTTGGGCTTCGGATCGGGGTGGTGGGGGAGGTCTGGGTGGGGTGCCGGTCTGGGCGTCCGCGTCTCGTTCGGGCCGTTGAGGTACCCGCCCTGAGTCAGTGGATGTCCCAGGCCGGGCCCGGGTCCTCGGCGTCGTCGCGCAGGATTGTGCCCTCGATCAGGCCGTACGGCCGGTCCGCCGCGTAGAACACTTCGTTGTCGTTCTTCAGCCCGAACGGGCTCAGGTCCACCAGGAAGTGGTGCTTGTTCGGCAGGGACAGTCGCACTTCGGCGACCTCGGGCCGCTTTTCGAGCACCGACTCGCCCATGGCGTACAGCGTCTGCTGCAGCGAAAGGCTGTGCTTGGTCGCGAACGTCTCCAGCATCAGCCGCCGGATCTCGCGGTGGCTCTCCGCCCAGTCGAGGTTCTCGCCCTGGTAGCGCCACTTCGCCGTGACCGCCGTCGCCAGGATCCGGTCGTTCGTCTCGGCGAGGGTCGTGTACCGGTCTCGCGGGAAGCCGTGGAACTCCGAGCCCGTCGACTTCAGCAGCGTCAGGCCGTCGATGCCGGAGACCACCCAGGCGCGGTCGCCCTGGACCGTCACCGCCGTCGTGCGGCGCTCGTCGCCGGAGCGGCTGAACGCGTGGTCGTGCGGCTCGCCGGCGACGGCGATCCGGTCCCAGCCGTGCTCCTCGAGCTTGATCCGCGCGCCGGTGATGTTCTCCTGCGAGCCGGCGAAGTGGCGGGCCAGCCGCAGGCCGAAGTCCTCGATCTCGCCGACCGGCGCCTCCTTCGCGAAGGCGTACACCGTGTTCTTCTGCGTGTCGGTCGCCAGCACGCCGGCGTTGTCACCGGTCAGGTGCGTCGCGGCCAGCTCGCCGCGCAGCGACGTCGACACGGTCAGGTCCTTCAGGTGGTGCACCGGGCCGTCGCGGCGCACCGTCACCAGGCGGACCTCCGCCTTGCCGTACTGGTTGGGGCCCAGGGTGATGGCCACGGTCAACTCCCTCGGTAGGTCGAATAGGCGAACGGGCTGAGCAGGAGCGGCACGTGGTGGTGCGCGATGCCGTCGGCGATCCGGAAGGTCAGGGTGACCTCCGGGAAGAAGGCGTCCGGGCCCAGGTAGGCGCCGGTGGCGAAGACCAGCCGGTAGGCGCCCGGCGCCAGGGTTTCCGGGCCGAGGTCGCGGATGCGGCCGTCGTCGTCGGTGCGGCCCTCGGCGATCGGCTTCCCGTCGGCGGTCTCGAAGCGGACGCCGATTCCCGCGGCCGGGCGTCCGGCCGCCGTGTCGAGGACGTGGGTGGTCACGAGGCTCACGCGGTCACCGCTTTCGCGAGTCGGAGTTCGGCGATCTTCAGCAGCTCACGGCCGGCGACGGCGAGCTCGGTGGCCGGGTCGTTGGTCAGCCGTTCGCGCAGGATCCCCAGGAGTTCGTCGCCGCTGCGGCCGCTCGCGCAGACCAGGTAGACGTGCCCGAACTTGGCTTCGTACTCGGCATTCGCGGCGGCGAACGCGGCGGGATTGTCCACACCGGACTGTTCGGACCGGGCGAAGCCGCCCGCCGGTTTCTCGCCGATCCGCGGGTGCGCGGCCATCGCCTGCCGGATCTCGTCGCTGCTCAACGGCAGCTCGGCGGCGGCCTTCAGCGCGTCGAGGTCGGCGTACGGCCGCCCGGCGGCCACGGCCTCGACCCACCGTGGCACGGCGAGGCAGTCCGTCAGCAGCGGGCGGACGTCGGTGGTGTTGAACTCGGAGAGCAGCACGGACCGACCGTACGTCGGCGCCGAAGTTACGTCAACATTTTGTTGAAAGCGCTGGTCAGTCGGCTTCCCGGTTGAGGTAGTTGTAGACGGTGAAGCGCGTGACGCCCAGCGCGTCGGCCACCGAAGAGACGGATTTCCGGAGCCCGAAGGCGCCGCGTTCGCGCAGCAGCCGCACCGCCCGCTGCTTGCCCGCGCGGTCGAGTTCGCCCAGCTTGGCGCCCAGTTCCCGCTCGACGTCGGCGATCAGCCGGGCGAGGGCGTCGTTCAGCTCGACGACGGGGGCGCTGCCCGGATCGTCGGCCCGGCGCAGTTGCAGCGTGACGCGCGTGGCGCCGCCGTCCAAGGCCGCCTTCGCGATCGCCGGGAGGGCTTCGAGCAGCTCCTTCGCCTCGCCGCGGGCGAGCGTGCCGAGCGGGCCGAAATCGGTGTCCAGCCCGGCTTCCGCGGCGGCGTCGCGCGCGGCGACGGCGTGCTCGGGCGGCGAACCCTCGCCGTGGAACGGTTCGCTGGTGAACTCCGCTTCTAGCCGCACGAAGATGACCGTAACGCGCGACGTCCGTCGTTGACGAGCGGCGCGCGCCGTGGTTACTGTCGTTGTGCGAAACCGCCGTTCCGTACTGTGAAATCGGCGGGTCATTCCTCCCGACGAAGGGCTTCGGATGGATCTTGTGGTGCGCGCCGCCCGGGCCGTGACACGCGAGGGTGAGGTCCCGGCGACCATCGGTGTCGACGGCGGCCGGATCGTCGCCGTCGAACCCGGCGGCGCCTCGCTGACCGGCGACCGGGTCCTCGACCTCGGTGACGACGTCGTCCTGCTGCCGGGACTGGTCGACACGCACGTCCACGTCAACGACCCCGGCCGCGCCGAGTGGGAAGGCTTCGAGACGGCGACCCGCGCGGCCGCGGCGGGCGGGGTGACCACGATCGTGGACATGCCGCTGAACAGCCTGCCGCCGACGGTCGACGTCGCGGCCCTGGAGGTCAAGCGCACGGCGGCGACCGGCCGGGTGCACGTCGACGTCGGCTTCTGGGGCGGCGCGATCCCGGGCAACGCGGGGGACTTGCGCGGCCTGCACGACGCCGGGGTGTTCGGCTTCAAGTGCTTCCTGCTGCACTCCGGCGTCGACGAGTTCCCGCCGCTCGACCCGGCCGGGCTCGACGAAGCGTTGCGGGAGCTGGGTTCCTTCGACGCGCTGATGATCGTCCACGCCGAGGACGCCCACGAGATCGACGCGGCCCCAGAGCCGCACGGCGGTCGCTATGTCGACTTCCTGCACTCGCGGCCGCGGCAGGCGGAGAACCTCGCGATCTCCCACGTCATCGAGGCGGCCCGCCGGAACGACGCGCGAGCGCACATCCTGCACCTGTCCTCTTCGGACGCTCTGCCGCTGATCGCTTCCGCGCGCCGCGACGGCGTGGCGTTGACAGCGGAGACCTGCCCGCACTACCTGAGTTTCGTCGCCGAGGAGATCCGCGACGGCGCCACGCAGTTCAAGTGCTGCCCGCCGATCCGCGAGGCGGCCAACCGCGAGCTGCTCTGGCGGGGCCTCGCCGACGGCGTGATCGACACGATCGTCAGCGACCATTCGCCGTGCACGCCGGAGCTGAAACGCTTCGACAGCGGCGACTTCGGCCAGGCGTGGGGCGGGATTTCCAGCCTGCAGCTGGGGCTGCCGGCGATCTGGACGCAGGCGCGGCAGCGCGGGTTCGCGCTCACCGACGTCGTCCGCTGGATGGCCGAGCGCCCGGCGGCGCTGGCCGGGATGCGCCGCAAGGGCCACCTGGCGGCGGGGTACGACGCGGACTTCTGCGTGTTCGCGCCGGACGAGGCGTTCGTGGTCGACGTCGCGAAACTGAAGCACCGCAACCCGGTCAGCGCCTACGACCGGCGGCCGCTCGCCGGCGTCGTGCGCTCGACGTGGCTGCGGGGCACCGAGATCACCGGCGACGAGCCGCGCGGCGCGCTGCTGACCCGGGGGAACTGCTGAAATGGAGGCGCTGGTGTCCGACCGTCCGGAGTGGACAGAACTGCCCGACCTCGCGTCCCGCCGCTTCGGCGGCACGGTGATGTGGGCGACCGACGAGCTGTTCGCCGAAAAGGAGAACCTGGTCAACCCGTGGGTGCCGGCGCACCGCGCGGAGACGTTCGGCCCCAAGGGCCAGGTCTACGACGGCTGGGAGACCCGCCGCCACCGCGAACCGGGCGACGACCAGGCGATCGTCCGCCTCGGCCTGGCCGGCACGATCACCGGCGTCATCGTCGACACGGCGTTCTTCAAGGGCAATTACCCCCCGTTCGTCTCGGTGGAAGCGACGTCGCTCCCGGGCTACCCGTCGGCGGCGGAGGTGGCCGCGGCCGAGTGGGACGTCCTGGTCGACCGCGCGCCGGCCGCGGGCCACACGGAGAACTTCTACGCGGTCAACGGTTCCCGGCGGTACACGCACGTCCGGCTGACGCAGCACCCGGACGGGGGAGTGGCCCGCCTGCGCGTCCACGGCGCACCGATCCCGGACCCGGCGCTGCTGGACGTGGACGCGCTCGACCTGGCGGCGCTCGAGAACGGCGCGATCGTCACGGGCTGCAGCAACCGGTTCTATTCGTCGCCCAACAACATCCTCTCGCCGGGCTTGGCGGCCCACCAGGCGGAGGGCTGGGAGACGGCCCGCCGCCGCGACGCGGGCAACGACTGGGTGACGCTCCGGCTGGCGGGCGCCGGGATCGTCCGGTTCGTGGAGCTGGACACGAGCAACCTGAAGGGCAACGCGCCGGGCTGGGCCTCGGTGAGCGGCCGGGAGACGTACGGCGAGTGGGTCCCGTTGCTGCCGAAGACGCGGTTGCAGCCGGACACCCGGCACCGGTTCGCGCTCCCGGACGGCCCGGAGGTGACGGAGGCGCGCCTCGACATCTACCCGGACGGCGGCCTGGCCCGGTTGCGCCTGTTCGGCCGGCTCACGGAGGCGGGCCGGACGAACCTGAAGGCCCGGTTCGACAAGACGCGCTGACCGGACCGCGGGCCGCCGCATCCCGCGGGCGGCTCGCGGTCAGTTCGCGTCGGGGCGGTTGAGGTAGGCGGAGGCCAGCGACAGGACGCAGGCGCAGCCGATGATCGCGCTGACCCACCACGGCATGCCCGCGACGATGCTCCACACGAAGCCGGCGGCCGCGAGGGCGGCCACGAGGAGGTTCCGGAACTGCAGCGGGGTCGGCTTGGCCATGCCGCCAGCCTCTCACGGCCCCCCGCCGGACCCGCTCTCGCACCCTAGGCTTAATTGCCACATCGATGAGGCATTTAGGCCTAGGGTCACGACCAGGCTCGTCACACCTCCGCGCGCTCCCCGGGCTCGAGCAGCACGAGCCGGTCCGCCAGCCCGGCCGCCTCGAAGGCCTCCCGCAGCGTCTCCGGCCCCTCGCTGAAGTGCCCCCAGCCGCGGAAATGCAGCGGAACCACCTTCCGCGCGCCCAGCACCTTCGCCGCGTCGGCCGCGTCCGCGCTGGTCAGGGTCAGCGGTGCCCCGTCGAACAGCGGCGTCCGGGCCGCGCCGGCGAACAGCACCGCGATCTCCACCCGGAACCGCGCCGCGATCTCGCGGACCACGTCCACCGACGCGTTGTCACCGCTCACGTACACCGTCGGCAGCTCGTCGCCGGTCAGCACGAAGCCCGTGACGTCCCCGGTGAGCCGCGTGGCCCCGTGCGGCCCGTGCAGCGCCGGGACCGCCGTGACGGTCAGCGGGCCCACCTGCGTCGATTCCCACGGCTCCAGGCCCCGCGCCGTCCCGCCGAGCCGCGCGGCGCCGCTGGGCGTGATCAGTGTCAGCGGCACCGTCGCGAGGTACGCGCGGCCGCGGTCGTCGAGGTTGTCGGGGTGCTGGTCGTGCGACAGCAGGACGGCGTCCACCACCCCGGCCGCCTCTTCGGTCAGCACCGAATCCTCGGTCTTGACCAGCACGCGCTCACCGCTCGGGTGGTCGCCGGGCGCGTCGAAGGTCGGGTCGGTGAGCAGCCGGACGCCGCCCAGCTCCAGGAGGGCGGTCGGGCCGCCGGAGAACGTGATCCCCAAGGTCATACCCGAGCCAACAGCGGCCGCCGCCGTGGTCTTCCCTACGGCGCCGACTGCCGCCGCGAGCTGATCACGCCGGTGTTGAACCCGGCCAGGTGCAGCCCGCCGGCGAAGCGCGCGTGCTCGATCTTCACGCACCGGTTCATCACGACGTCCAGACCCGCTTCGCGCGCCCGGTCGGCCACCGGTTCGTGCCACAACCCGAGTTGCAGCCACAGCGTCCGCGCGCCGGCGTCGATGACCTCCTCGGCGACCTGCGGCAGGTCGTCGTGCTTGCGGAACACGCTGACCAGGTCCGGTTCGCCCGGGACGTCCTTCAGCGACGCGTACACCGGCTTCCCGAACAGGGTGTCCAGGCGCGGGTTGACGAAGTCGACCTCGTAGCGCGTCGACGAAAGCAGGTAGGTCGCGACGAAGTAGCTGGGCCGCGCCGGGTTGGCCGACGCGCCGACCAGCGTCACCGACCGCGTCCGCCGCAGGATCGCGCGCCGCTCGGCGGCGCTGATCTCGTGAGTCATCCGGCCACCGCCTTGCCGAGGGCCTGGTCGAGGTCCCAGAGGATGTCGTCGAGGTCTTCCAGCCCGACCGACAGGCGGATCAGGTCGGGCCCGACGCCCGCGGCGGCGAGCTGCTCCTCCGACAGCTGCGCGTGTGTGGTCGAGGCCGGGTGGATGACGAGCGTCCGCGCGTCCCCGACGTTCGCCAGGTGCGACAGCAGCTCCACCGATTCGACGAACTTCTCGCCGGCCGCACGGCCGCCGTCGATGCCGAAGGAGAACACCGCGCCCGGCCCGGCGGGGAGGTACCGGCGGGCCAGGTCGTGGTGCGGGTGCGACGGCAGCCCGGCATAGGACACCCAGGCCACGCGCGGGTCGGCTTCGAGGTACTCGGCGACCGCCCGGGCGTTCGCCACGTGCGCGTCCATCCGCTGGGGGAGCGTCTCGACGCCCTGCAGCAGCAGGAAGGCCGAGTGCGGCGAGAGGACCGCGCCGATGTCCCGCAGCTGCTCGGCGCGCAGCCGGGTGCAGAACGCGTACTCGCCGAAGTTCTCCCAGTACCGGAGGCCGCCGTAGCTGTCGACGGTCTCGGTCATCCGCGGGAACTTCCCGTTGCCCCAGTCGAACTTCCCGGACTCGACGACGATCCCGCCGAGTGTGGTCCCGTGCCCGCCGAGGAACTTCGTCGCCGAGTGCAGCACGATGTCGGCGCCGTGCTCGATCGGGCGGCACAGGTACGGCGTGGCGAGGGTGGCGTCGACGACCAGCGGGATGTCGTGGGCGTGCGCCAGGTCCGCCAGCGCGGCGAGGTCGGCGATGCCGCCGCCGGGGTTGCCGATGACCTCGGTGTAGAGCAGCCGCGTCCGATCGGTGACGGCGGCGGCGTAGTCGTCGATGCCGCCGCTGACGAACGTGGTCTCGACGCCGAAGCGCCGGAGCGTGCCGGTGAGCTGGGTGACGGTCCCGCCGTAGAGGCCGCTCGCGGAGACGATGTGGTCGCCGGCCTCGGTGAGCGAGCTGAAGGTGAGAAACTCCGCGGCCTGCCCGCTGGCGGCGGCCACCCCGCCGATGGCCCCTTCGAGACTGGCGATCCGCTCTTCGAAGGCGGCGACGGTCGGATTCCCGATCCGGCTGTAGACGTTCCCGTACTTCTGCAGCGCGAAGAGGTTCGCGGCATCGGCGGCGTCTTCGAAGACGAAGCTCGTGGTCTGGTAGATCGGCACGGCCCGCGCCCCGGTCGCCGGGTCGGGCGTGCCGCCCGCGTGCAGGGCGCGGGTGCGGAAGCCCCAGCTGCGTTCACTCATCGCAGCCCACGGTACGGGCGGGCTCGAGGCGTTGCCATCCGTTCCGGCGAGTGGGCTCAGCCGATCCGCCAGATCTCGGTGTCCACACCACCGTAGACCTGCAGGAACGCCTCCGGCGCAGAGTGTGTGGGCGGCCCGCCCGAGACGGGTTGGAGTCCACCGAGGAGTTGCGCTTCCACTCTCCACTCATTCCGCAGATCCTGCATGGTCCTGCTCAGATCCGCCTCGCCGAGGCTCTGTGCCCCGGCGCTGCGCGCGCAGGCTTCGTCGATCAGATCGATCGCGCTTCTCGGCAGCCGGTGCTGCCTGTTGTAGCGCGCAGACAGCTCGACGGCCGCGGCCAGCGCTTCGTCCTCGATGACGAGGTGGTGGTGATCGGCGAGCCGGCTGCGCATGACGCGCAAGACCTCCACTGCCGAGTCGGTGGACATCTCTGCCACCTGGATCGGCTGGAAGAGCTGCGTCAGAGCGGGGCTATCGGCCATGACGGCGCGGTAGCTCGCGGGTGTCGCGGTGCACCCGACGAGGATGTCGCCGTGGAGCACTGCCGCGCCGAACACCTCGGCGTGACCGCCGTGGAACAGTTCGGAGATGTCGTCGAGCAGCAGGATGACGTCCTTGCGCGCCCTGACTTCGGCCAGCGCTTCCCGCAGGCGGCCGCTTTCGCGGCCGCCGTGCTCGAGCGAATGGATCTCCCGGCCTTTCAGCTGCTCCGGCACGTCGCCGGCGACGATCCGCTGCGCCAGACCGTCGAAGACGGCTGTCTTGCCGACACCGTGTTCGCCGACGAGGACCGGATTGTGCCGGGTCCGACGGGACAGGACCTGTACGACCCGATCGATTTCCTTGGTCCGCCCGACGGTGGGGACCAGCGCTTCGTCCCGGGCCAGCCGGGTGAGGTTCCGCCCGAGCTGATCCAGCGACGACGGCCGCGCCCGAGCGGCAGGGGAAGGGGACTCAGCGCGTTCCCGGTCGTCCGGGAGCGTCGCTCCTTCCCTGCCCTCGGCAACGAGCTTCACCGTGAATTTGCGTAGTTCACCGAGCTGGACGCCCCGCTTGACCAGGACTTGCACGCCGACCCCCTCGCCTTCGCGGATCAGGCCGAGCAGAAGGTGTTCGGTCGCGATGTAGGTGTGGCCGAGTTGCAGAGATTCCCGCAAGGCGAGCTCGAGCACCTTCTTCACGCGCGGGGTGAAGGGAATGTGCCCTTCCGGCTGGTGGGAGCCGGACCCGATGACCTCGACCACGTCCTGATGGATCGAGTCGTGGGTCACGCCGGCGGTTTGGAGTGCGTACGCCGCGCCGGCTTCACCTTCGCCGGACAGTGCCAGGAGGAGGTGCTCGGTTCCGATGTAATTGTGGTTCAGCATCCTGGCTTCTTCTTGAGCCAGGACGACGACCCGTCGTGCCCGGGCGGTGAAGCGCTCAAACAAAGTCGTCGTCCTCCGGCATCGGTGGTTCGCTTCCCAGGAGCGTCAGATCCCGCCGGATCCGCAGGACTTCGGCGGCGTCAGAACTCTGCGGGATCTCCTGCAGAGCCAAGTTCTCCCTCAGGAGAGCCACGCTTTCGTCCGTGTGCCCGAGCAGGGCGAGGTTGATGGCGAGCACGTGGTGTGTGCGCAGCGCGTCCGGAGCGCGGTGCCCCAGTATCCGCCGGACTTCTGGCAGAAGGGCGCGAAGCATGCCGACCGCTTCTTCCCGTAGTCCCGATTCACCGAGGTTCACCGCGAGCAGATGCCGTGACCGCAGCGTGTCGGTGTGCTCGTCGCCGAGCTCGGCGGACTGCCGGGCGAGCAGGTTCCGCAGCCGGTCGACCGCTGCCGAAGGGTCGCCGCCTTCGCCGATCGCGTGGGCGACGAGCTGCTCGGTGCGCCAAACCTTCGCGTGCCGGTCGCCGAGGATTGCCTGCTGGCGGGCCAGGATCTTCTGCAGGTCGGGCAGCTGCTGCTGCCAGCTCACGGCCCGGCCCCGCCGGACGACTTCGGTGATCCGCCTGTCCAGGTCCTCTTCGTTCTCCGCCGAGATGGCGTGGTTGCGCGCGATCCGGAACCGGCCCGAGTTCTGGCTGCCGCGCTTCTGCGGCCGAGGCAGTCCGGCGGCCGTCATCGTGGCCGACAGGTGCTGGAAGACGTCGTCGACCGTCAGGTATTCGCCCGCTTCCGGGATCCCCGTCTTCAGCACTCGCAGCAGCCGGCCGGTGAACGCGGTGTGCGGCTCGCCGTCGAGCACCAGGGCGACCTGGTCGCGCTGGGCGGACGTCATCAGGTAGGTCCCGTCGATGTCGAGCTGGCCGACGACCGCCCCGACCGGGTCCGCGAGCGTTTCACCCATCGCCCGGCCCGAATAGCAGGAGTCCAGGATGACGACTTTCGTGCGCGCCGGGCTGTCCAGGATCTGGTCTCGCAGCGCGTCGTAGGACAAGGACCCGAATGTCGGATGTTCGAGGTCGCTGTCGGGCAGGCCGAGGTACAGCTCGTGCCGTCGGCCGATGATGCCGTGGCCGACGAAGTAGACGACCAGGAGACCCGTCGCGCCCGCCATCGCCTCACGGATCCGCCGCCCCAGCTGGGCGATGTCCGGTTCGTCGAGCAGGACCGTGCAGTGCTCGCCCTGGACGAGGCCGTGGTCCGGATCCGTGAAGACCTCCCGCATGTCGTGCAGGCACTGTTCGACGACGGGAATGGGCGGAAGGCGCTCGTCGGTGTATTGGGACGTGCCGATGAGCACGACGCGCGATTCGCCTCGGACCGCGGGCGTCATGCCGATTCGTCCTCCCGGAACAAGCGGTCGAGGATCGCTTCGAGGTCGTCCGGGCCGATTCGGTCGGCGTCGATTTCCGTGGTCTGCTCACCGTGTTCGCCACGGCTCACCCGGAGGACGACGTGCCGGCCACGGGGCCGCTGAACCCACGCCTTCAACGCGGAGGCGAGAACGGTCAGGGCTCCGCCGCTGCCGACCGAAATGACCAGCGCGTCCGCGATCGTTCCCAGTTCGCCCGGCTTCGGCGCCTCGAAACGTTTCTTCACCACCGGCCGCAAGTCGGGGTCGCCGCGCAGCCAGTCGAGCAACGACTCCTGCAGCGCTGGATCGTTCACGGAAATGGCGATGTCCATTCGGCTGTTCGCCCACCCTCTCGGCCGGTACAACGTGCCGGGAAAGTCGTGACCGCGATGCGTCTTGTTACGCGCGGTGCAGCGAGCCTCTTGCGGCTACGCTCCACTCTCGTGACGGTGCGCTGGAGCGTGACGATCGACTGCGCGGAACCCCGCGTGCTGGCGAGGTTCTGGGCGGTGGCCCTCGGCTACATCGAGCGCCCGCCCCCGGCGGGGTTCGCGAGCTGGGAGGCGTGGTTCGCCGACAACGGCGTGCCCGAGGACGAGTGGGACGACGGCGCGTACCTGACCGACCCGGAGGGCGTCCTGCCGAGCCTGAGCTTCCTCAAGGTGCCCGAAGCCAAGGTCGCGAAGAACCGCCTCCACCTGGACGTCCAGGCCGGCGGCGGCCGCGAGGTGCCGTGGGAGACCCGCTGGGAGCGGGTGGTGGAGGCGATCGCCCGCCTGACCGCCGCGGGCGCGACCGTCCTGCGCGAGGACAAGCTGGACGGCCGGCCCGACCACTTCGTGCTGGCGGATCCCGAGGGCAACGAGTTCTGCGTGCTGTGAATCAGCTCCGCCAGGGCAGCACCCGCCCGAACCGCACCAGTTCGCCGTAGGTCGCCGGGTCCACGTCGGCGAACACCAGGTCCAGCACCGCCCGCGCCGCCTCGTCCGGGGTCTGGGCCTGGCTGAAGTCGCTGAACCACGGCCGCGACGCCCGGGTGTCGATCAACCCCGGGCAGACCGCCGCCAGCAGGGTGCCGGCCGCGAGGTCGGCCTCCCGGCGGCGAGCCGCCACCGCGCGGACCGCCGCGACCTGCGCCACCTTCGACGGCACGTTGATCCACTCCGGCCAGCCCGCCGCGGCGGCCGTGCCGTCGTGGATCGCCGCGCGCCAGTCCTCGACCGCCTTCTCCACCTCGTCCAGGGAGACGCCGTCGAAGCGTGCCCGCAGCGGCTCGGGCAGGTGGTCCAGGGTGCCCAGCGAGCTGGCCACGACCAGCAGCCGCCCGCCCGGCCGCAGGACCGGGCCGAACGACCGCAGCACCGCGTGGGTGCCGCCGTTCGCGACGTCGATGAAGACGTCCGCCTGCTCGGCCTGCGGGCGGCCCGGGTCGAGCGGGCCGACGGCGTTCGAGAGCACGATGTCGACCGGCGCGGCGAATCGCGCCACCGCGGCCGGGTCGGAGACGTCGAGGACGCGCCCCTCGACCCGGCTGCGCGTCGCCGGGTCGGCGGCGACCCTCGAAACGGCCGCAGCCACCCGCCCGGCGTCGCGGCCGGTGAGCAGGACGAGGTCTTCGGGAGCGAGGCGGGCGGCGAGCCCGCGGACGAGGGCGAAGCCGAGGCCCTGGTTGGCCCCGGTCACCACAGCAGTGCGTGTCATACCGCCACGCTAAGAGCGCGAATGCCATGCGGAAAGCGAGAATCAAGCAAGCCTGGTATGCGTGGACGTCATGGACTTCGGTGACGTCTCCCTGGTCGCCCTGCGCGTGTTCCGCGAGGTCGCCGAGCGCGGCACGCTCACGGCGGCCGCCCAAGCGCTCGGGTACACGCAGTCCGCGGTGTCGCGGCAGATCGCGTCCCTCGAACGGGTGGCCCGGACACCCGTGCTGGAACGCAGGCCCGACGGCGTCCGCCTCACCGCCGCCGGGGCCGTCGTGCTGCGCCACGCCATCGCGGTGCTCGACGAGATCGCCGCCGCCGGGCGCGAGCTGGCCGGGCTGCCCGCCGACGCCGGCACGGTCCGCCTGGGCTGGTTCCCCAGCGCGGGCGCGGTCCTGGTGCCCCGCGCGGTCGCCGAACTCCGGCGCACGCACCCCGCCATCACCGCGGTCACCCGGGAAGGCACGACGCCGGTCCTCGTCCGGGCCCTGCGCGCGGGCACGATCGACCTCGCCGTTCTCGGCTCGGTCCCGCCGTTCCGCCCGCCCGACGCCGAAACGCCGGCACTGCACCTGGAGACGCTCGCCGAACGCAGCCTCCGCCTCGCCGTGCCCGCGGGCCACCCGCTGGCCGGCGCCGGCCCGGTCGACGTCGCCGAACTGCGCGGGCAGCGCTGGATCGCCGGGCCGTCGTCGGGGGAGGACACGCTGATGGGCGTCTGGCCGGGCCTCGACGAGCGGCCCGAGATCGCCCACACCGCCCGCGACTGGCTGGCCAAACTGAACCTGGTCGCCGCCGGCTGCGGGCTGACGACGTTGCCCGCGTCGCTCGCCGACGCCGTGCCGCCGGGCGTGCGGGTGCTGGACGTGCGCGGCGGCCCGGCGGAGCGGCGGCGGGTGCTGCTGGCGCGCCTCCCGGGGCCGCTGTCCGAGCCCGCGGCCCTGCTGGCCGGCGTCCTGCGCCGCACCGCCGGATGACGCGGATCACGTTCATTCCGGTCACATCGCCCGCCGCCGCGGGGTCTACTGCTACGAGCGGCGACGGAAGGGACCAGACACAGTGGACGCGCTGACCGAGCGGTTCGAACGGGAGCGGCCGCGGCTGCGGGCGGTCGCCTACCGCATGCTGGGCTCGGCCGCCGAAGCCGACGACGCCGTCCAGGAGGCGTGGCTGCGGTTCCACCGCACCGACACCGGCGAGATCGACAACCTGCCCGCGTGGCTGACCACCGTGGTCGCCCGGGTGTGCCTGTCCCTGCTGCGCACGCGCCGCAACCACCGCGAAGAGCCCCTGGAGGCCCAGCCCGAGCCGGACGACGACCGCCGCGACCCCGGGCAGGAGGCCGAGCTGGCCGACACCGTCGGGCTCGCGCTGCTGGTGGTGCTCGACGCGCTGGGGCCGGCCGAGCGCGTCGCGTTCGTGCTGCACGACATGTTCGCGGTGCCCTTCGACGAGATCGCGCCGGTGATCGGCAAGACCCCGGCCGCCACCCGGCAGCTCGCGAGCCGCGCCCGCCGCCGGGTGAAGGGCGGCGAGGCGGCGGACGCGGACCTGCCCCGGCGGCGCAAGGTCGTCGAAGCGTTCCTGGCGGCCTCGCGCGGCGGCGACTTCGAAGCGCTGCTGTCCCTGCTCGACCCGGACGTGGTGCTGCACGCCGACCGGTTCGTCGGCCCCAGCCCGGCGCCGATCGAGCTGCGCGGTGCCGAGAGCGTCCGCCGCGGCGCGATCCTGGCGTCCGAGCGGGCGCGGGCGAGCGAACTCGTCCTGGTCGACGGCGCCCCCGGCCTGCTCATGGTGCGCGACGGGCGGCTGGCCGTCGTCCTGGCGTTCCGCGTCGACGGCGACCGCATCACCGGCATCGAGGTCATCGCCGATCCCGAGCGGCTGGCGGCGTTGGAACTGGCGGTGCTCTAACCCAGGGCGGCGCGAAGGCGGGCTTCGCGCTCTGACGGCGTCTGGCGCGGGCAGCTCACGCACTTGGGGTTGCCGACTTCGTAGATCAGGCAGCACGAAGCACGCCGTACGGCCGGGGTGCGGCCGACGCGCACGAAGCGCGGCTTCGGCAGGTCCAGGCCGATCGCGGCGACGAGGGGTTCGGCGAGGGCCATCGCGCGCTCCGGATCCGGCGTCCACAGCAGCCGGTTGCCGATGGAGTCGGTGGCGATCGCGCCGAGCGCGCGTTCCCGCGCCCCGCTGACGGCCGCGATGGTGCTGATCGCGGTGCCGAGAGCATCGGTGAGGGCGGCGCCCACCGCGGGGAGGCCACCGTCCAGCGGACGGGTCGATCGGGCGCCGAGGAACCGCCCGTCGGCGACGAGGTCGAGCTCCACGGCGGCCAACGAAGGATCGACCGGCGCTCCGGCCACCAGGCCCTCCATGGCCGGGGCCACGAGGACCGACGACAGCGAGTACCACCAGATCGTCCCGAGCACCTCGGGGCGCGCGCAGCCGTACAGCTTCGCGGCGCCGCCGATGCGGGCCCGCACCCACTCCGCGTCCGCGAGCCGGGTCGCGGACGCGGTCCAGTCGGGCTTCACGCCTTCACCCTTCCAGACTCAGCGCGGCCGGTACGTGGAGACCGTGAACGAGATCGTCACCACCTGGGACTCGCTCAGCGCGTCCAGGCGCTCGCGGCGGCCGTCGCGGTCCAGGTGGAACCCGGCGGGCCCCATCTCGACCGCCTGGCGCACCTGCCGTGGCGTCAGCTCGACCTCGCGCCGGACCTCCGTGCGGCCGGTGCGCGTGAAGTGCTCGCCGAGGGTGGCGTCCAGGCGCTCGTCCTTGCGCTCGTCGACGGCCAGCACGAGGTCGCCCAGCTCGCGGAGGTGGTCCGGGGCCGGCGCGGCGACGACCAGCAGGCCGCCGGGACGCAGCACGCGGTGGAACTCCGGCCCGTTGCGCGGCGCGAAGACGTTCAGCACGACCGACGCCACGCCGTCGCCCACCGGCCACGGCTCCCACAGGTTCCACACCGCCGCGCCCAGCCGCGGGTGGGCCCGCGCCGCGCGCCGCAGCGCGACCGCCGAGACGTCCAGCGCGAGGCCGAACGCCTCCGACCCGTCCAGCACCCGCGCGAGGTAGTACCCCGTGCCCGCGCCGGCGTCGACCACCAGCCCGCCGGCCGACGCGCAGACACGGGCCAGCTCGTCGGCGAGGGGCTCGTACGCGCCCGAGGCGAGGAAGTCCGCGCGCGCCGCGACCATCGGTGCGGTGTCCGCCGTCCCGGCCGGGATTCGCGCGTGCAACAGGTTCACGTAACCCTGCCGGGCTAGATCGAAAGAGTGGCGATTCCCGCAACGCAGCGTGCGTCCCGCTGCGCCGATCGGGTCACCGCACACCGAACACCGCAGGGCCGCGACGACCGGGGGTGGCAGTGGGTCATTCCCGTGGTCGGCCGGTGTCATGGGGATATTCGACCACGACGTTTCGCAACCGGACACTCCAGGAGGGGTCGCGGGAAACCTGGCCGTAACAACCGGGCGCGGACAGTTCACGCGGGCGAAACCTCGCGCGCCGCCCCGTGAAACACCGCGCGCCAAAACTGCCAACGCACGAACCCAGGGCACGGGAGGACGATGTGCTGAACGCAGGAGACACCGCGTGGGTATTGGCCAGCGCCGCGCTGGTCATGCTCATGACCCCAGGACTGGCGTTTTTCTATGGCGGCATGGTCCGCGCGAAGAGCGTCCTGAACATGCTGATGATGAACTTCATCGCGCTGGCCGTGGTGGGGGTGCTGTGGGCCCTGTACGGCTTCTCGATGTCGTTCGGCGACGACGCTTTCGGAGGTTTCCTCGGTAACTTCCACTTCGCCGGCCTCGAAAACACCTTCGGGAAGCTCGCCGGGTTCGCGGTCGCCGCCACCGACACCACGCCGGCGGTCGCCTGGCCCGGTTCGGACGCGCTGCCGGTGCTCGCGTTCGTGATGTTCCAGCTGATGTTCGCGATCATCACGCCCGCGCTGATCTCCGGCGCCATCGCCGACCGCGCGAAGTTCTGGGGCTGGACGCTGTTCGTCGTCATCTGGGTGACGGTCGTGTACTTCCCGGTCGCGCACTGGGTGTTCTCCTTCAACGGCTTCATCGGCGAGAACGCCGTCGGCGGCTGGATCGCCAACAACCTCAAGGCACTCGACTTCGCCGGTGGTACCGCGGTCCACATCAACGCCGGTGCCGCGGGTCTCGCCCTCGCCATCGTGCTCGGCAAGCGCAAGGGCTGGCCGAAGGACACCGGGCGCCCGCACAACGTCCCGTTCGTGCTCCTCGGTGCGTCGCTGCTGTGGTTCGGCTGGTACGGCTTCAACGCCGGTTCGGCGCTGGCCGCCAACGACCTCGCCGCGGTCGCGTTCACCAACACCACCGTCGCCACCGCCGCCGCCGTCCTCGGCTGGCTGCTGGTGGAGCAGCTCAAGTTCGGCAAGCCGACCACCCTCGGCGCGGCTTCGGGCGCGGTCGCCGGCCTGGTCGCCGTCACCCCGGCGTGTGGTTTCGTGAGCCCGATCGGGGCCATTGCGATCGGCCTCATCGCCGGTGCGGTCTGCGCGCTCGCCATCTCGCTCAAGTTCAAGTTCGGCTTCGACGACTCCCTCGACGTCGTCGGCGTCCACCTGGTCGGCGGCATCGTCGGCACGCTGCTGATCGGCTTCTTCGGCACCACCAGCGTCAACGCGCTCGGTGCGGACGGCCTGTTCTACGGCGGCGGGTTCACCCAGCTGGGGCGCCAGGCCGCGGCCGCCGGTGCGGTGCTCGCGTACTCCTTCGTGCTGTCCTTCATCATCGGCTTCGTGATCAAGAAGGCCGGCGGCTTCCGCGTCAGCACCGAGGACGAGGTCAGCGGCATCGACGAAGCCCAGCACGCGGAAAGCGCGTACGACTTCACCGGCTCCGGCGGTGGCCTCGGCCAGCCGACGACCATCCCGGTCAAGTCCGCCACCCCGGCCGCGAAACTCGAGGAGAGCAAGGCATGAAGCTCATCACGGCGATTGTCAAGCCGTTCACGCTCGACGACGTCCGCTCCGCGCTGGAGCAGCTGGGCGTGCTGGGCATGACGGTCAGCGAAGTCCAGGGCTACGGCCGGCAGAAGGGCCACACCGAGGTCTACCGCGGCGCGGAGTACTCGGTGGACTTCGTGGCCAAGCTGAAGGTCGAGGTCGTCACCGACGACACCAACGTGGAGAAGGTCCTCGAGGCCATCACCACGGCCGCGCACACCGGCAAGATCGGTGACGGCAAGGTGTGGGTGACGCCGGTGGAGACCGTCATCCGGGTACGGACCGGCGAGCGCGGCACGGACGCCCTATAAGGCGTCTGGGATGGCCGACGGGGGCGAACTGGTCAAGGCCACCGAGCGACTGCTCGAGGGCAGGCACGGGAGGCTGGGGGCGTCCGCTTTGCGGGCGGCCCTGGTCGACCTCTACGAGTTCTGGCTGGGCAGGGGAGCCTCGGCGGCCGGCGTCGACACCGCGGAACCGGGTGTCGCGCTGGTCGCCGTGGGCGGGCTCGGCCGCCGGGAACTGGTGCCGTTCTCCGATCTCGACCTGCTGCTGGTGCACAACGGCAACAGCGGTGTCGGCGAGATCGCGGACGCGCTCTGGTATCCGTTGTGGGACGCGAAAGTCGGGCTCGACCACTCGGTCCGCACGCCGGGTGAGGCGCTGAAGGTCGCTTCGGAGGACCTGCGCGTGGCCATGGGCCTGCTCGACGCCCGGCACCTCGCCGGGGACGCCGAGCTGAGCGGCCGCCTGGCGTCCGCGGCGCGCGACCAGTGGCGCCGTACGGCGCGCAAGCAGATCCCGGACTTGACGGCGTCGGTCCGGCAGCGCTGGGCCCGCAGCGGCGAAATCGCGCAGTCCGCCGAACCGGACCTCAAGCACGGCCGGGGCGGCCTGCGGGACTTCGCCGTGCTGGAAGCCCTCGCCGCGGCGCAGCTCACCGCGCGTCCGGGCGAGGAACTCCTGGAAGCGAAAGGACTTCTCCTCGACGTCCGCACGGAGCTACGGCGCGAGATCAGGCGTGAACGGGACGTCCTGTCCGCGCCGGAGGCCGAACTGGTCGCGGCCGAGCTCGGCTTCGGCGACCGGTTCACGTTGGCCCGCAAGCTGTCCGGAGCGGGCCGCACGATCGCGTACGCGCTGGACGTGGCACTGCGGTCCACTGTGGAGCCACCCCGGTCGCGCTTCGGGCGACGCCCGTCGCGGACGCCGCTCGCGGAAAACGTGGTGCTGCACGGCAACGAGGTGGCGCTGGCCCGTGACGCCGTCCCGGCCCGCGACCCGGCGCTGCTCCTGCGGGTCGCGGCGGCGTCGGCGCGCACGGGCAAGCCGATCGCGCTCGGCACGCTCAAAGCGCTGGCCGAGTCGGCGCCGGAGCTGCGCGCACCGTGGCCGGCCGAGGCGCTCAACGCGCTGGTCGAGCTCCTGGGCGCGGGCGAAGGCCTGGTCGACGCGGTCGAGTCCCTGGACCGGACGGGCCTGTGGTCCCGCCTGTTCCCGGAGTGGGGCGCGGTCCGCGACCTGCCGCCGCGTTCGCCGGTGCACCAGTGGACGGTCGACCGGCACCTGGTCCGCACGTGCGTCGAGGCGGCCAAGCTGACGACCACGGTGTCCCGCCCGGACCTGCTGCTGATCGGCGCGCTCCTGCACGACATCGGCAAGGGCCGCGACGCCGATCATTCGGAGCTGGGCGCCAAGATCTCGGCCCAGGTCGCGACCAGGCTGGGCCTCACCCCGGCCGACGTCGCCACGGTGTCGGCAATGGTCCGCCACCACCTCCTGCTGCCGCACACGGCAACCCGGCGCGACATCAGCGAGCCGGCCACGGTGGCCCGCGTGGTGAAGACCCTGGACAGCGACATCGTCCTGGTCGAGTTGTTGCACGCCCTGACCCAGGCCGACTCGCTGGCAACAGGCCCCGGGGTGTGGACGGACTGGAAGGCACGCCTGCTGGCGGAGCTGGTGTCGGGCTGCGAAGAAGTGTTGCATGGCAAGGGTTTCACGGCCCCCTCGCCGATGGACGATGAACAACGCGAGCTCGTCGCATCGGCGGTGGCCTCGGGCACGGGAGAGATCCGCATCAGCTCGCATGGGAAGGTGGTCACGGTCCTGCTGGCGGTCCCGGCCAGGGCGGAGCTCCTGGCCCCGGCGGCGGGCGTGCTGGCCCTGAACTCCCTGGAGGTCCATTCGGCGGTCCTGCGCGGCCACAACGGCGGCCGCGCGGGGGTGTTCACGGCCTCGCCGAAGTTCGGGTCGCTCCCGGACGCGACATTGCTGCGGGAGCAGTTCGCCCGAGCGGTGGCGGGCACGTTGCCGCTGACGCAGCGCCTGGCGGCGAAGGAGCGTGACTACGGGTCGCCGGCGCCGGTGGCGCCCAAGGTGCTCTGGTTCGACGACGAGACATCGGGCCCGGACACGGTGGTCCTGGAACTGCGCGCGGCCGACCGCATCGGGTTGCTGTTCCGCGTGGCGGGAGCGCTGCGCCGCTGTGACGCGGAGGTCCGCTGGGCCAAGGCATCGACCCTGGGCGGAGCGGTGGTGGACTCGTTCGCGGTGACCCCGAGGAGCGGCCGCATCGAGCCGGGGTGGCGCCGCGAGGTGGAGCAGGCCGTCCTCGCCGCGGCGTCCTAGGCGATCGCCGTGCCGTCGACCACCTGGTTGCGGCCCGCGTCCTTGGCTCGGTAGAGGGCCTTGTCCGCGGCCTGCAGCAGGCGGTCGACGGCCGTTCCGCCGTCCGGGTAGGTGGCGACGCCGATGGAGGCGGACAGGCCGCCGATCGCGCGGGTGCCCGTGCCGTCCTCGTACTCGACGCGCAGGGACTCGATCGCCGAACGGATGCGCTCGGCCACCGCCAGGACCGCCGCCGGTCCGATGTCCGGCAGCAGGACGACGAACTCCTCGCCGCCGAAGCGGCCGACCGAGTCGTAGTCGCGGACGGCGCTCTTGATCGTCGCCGCGACCGCGCGCAGCACCGTGTCGCCCGCCAGGTGGCCGTGCTCGTCGTTGATCAGCTTGAAGTAGTCCAGGTCGATCATCAGCACGCCGAACGTGCTGCGCGTGCTCCGCTGGGCGCGCGCCAGCTCGCGTGAAGCGAGCAAGTGCCACCCGGTCGTGTTGAACAGGCCGGTCTTCTCGTCGGTCGTCGCGGCGATCTCCAGCTGCTTGATGAGCACCGCCCGGTGCAGCACCAGCAGCGGCGGCACGATCGCGACGGCGAGCGCGGGCAGCGTCGCCAGCGTCAACGCCGTGAGCAGGCCCAGGCAGAGCGTCGCGACCTCGAGGAGGTTGTCGCCGAGGCCGCCGAAGAACGCCTTGATCGTGCGCTTGGTGATGGTCAGCGCCGGGACGATGGTGATCGCCGCGACCAGGAAGTACGTGACGGCGGCCAGCGTGATGGCCGTGACGCCGCGCCAGCCCGCCGTCAGCGCGGCGTACATGTCCGGGACACCGAGACGGCTCAGGACGAGTTCGGCCGAGTAGCAGGTGATGACGACCAGCGTCGCGTTCAGCGTCGTCCGGAACGGCGGGACGCGCTTGATCTTCGCGAGGCTGCGCGTCGCCAGGTGCAGGTAGAGGACGGCGATCAGCGCGGTGACCAAGGCGGGCGGCAGGAGCAGCACGCCGGCGAACGTCCAGACCGACGTCAGGTTGATGTGCGGGGTGTCGGACACCAGACGTCGGACGCGTTCGATCTTCCGGCCCAGCTCGGCCTGCAGCACCCCGAGGCCCGCGAGGACGCCGAAGACGGCCACGTCCCACCCGCGCGCGGGGACTTCCACGGCGCTCCAGGTGGTGGCCACGAGCGCCACGGACTCGACGAGGAAGCAGTAGAAGATCAGCGACCCGCGCTGCCGCCAGAGGGTCCAGTGAGCAGGATTCAGCGCCCCACGGATCCGTCCCGCGCGGGGTTGGGCCGGACGGGCGCCGTCCATACTCAAGGCGGTGCAACTCCCCTGGGTGATCCGACGATCCGCATCCACCCCACCACACCGGGCGGCCGCGATCGATGATTGCCACACGTTCGGAGCAGTGAAGGGAGGCCGCCGCCATGCGCAACCGCGAGTCCTGAGGCCCCCGAGCCCCGAAGTCCGCGCGAACCGCCGGAGGGAGGCCGTCATGCGCAACCGCGAATCCTGAGCCGCTGTGCCCCTCGTCCGCCCGTGCTTGAGAGGAGCTGTCGTGCGCAATCGCGAGTCCTGAGCTCTGCCGTGCCCCTCGTCCGCCTGCGCTTGAGAGGAGCTGTCGTGCGTAACCGCGAGTCCTGAGCTTCGCCGTGACCCCCGTCCGCCTGCGCTTGGGAGGAGAGCCGACATGCGCAATCGCGAGTCCTGAGTCGCCATGACCCCCGTTCACCTGCGTTTGGGAGGAGACCTGTCGTGCGCAACCGCGAGTCCTGAACCGAAGCCCCAGCCCACCCGAGCCGGAAGGAGCAGCGCCGTGCGCAACCGCGAGTCCTGACCCAGCCGTGCACCCCGTCCGTTCCCGTCCGAGAGAGGAATCGTCACCATGCGCGACCGTGAGTCGTGAATTCGCGCCGGAGGAGGATCCGGCCCGCCCTCATCCGCGGGCCCGGGTGGGGCCGCTCAGGCGGTCGCGCCGCCGTCGACCACCAGGTCGTGCCCCACGGTGAACGCGGCTTCGTCCGAAGCCAGCCACAGCACCGCGGCGGCCACTTCGGCGGTGGCACCCACCCGGCCCAGCGGAATCGCGCCCTTCAGCCGCTCGGCGCGATCGGCGTCCGTCTCGCCGGGACGCCGGGACATGTCCGTGTCGGTCGCGCCCGGGCTGACGGCGTTGATGCGGACACCGTCGGCGATGTGGTCGCGCGCCGCCGTCCTGGTCAGCGCGCTCACCGCGGCCTTCGACGCCGCGTAGGCCGCCATATTCGGCAGCCGGCCGTGCGCGCCGATGTTCGACGCCATGTTGACGATCGCGCCGCCGCCGTGCGCCCGCATGTGCGCGACCTCGTGCTTCAGGCACAGCCACGTCCCGGTGACGTTCGTGTCCAGCACCGCACCGAAGTCGTCCTCGCCGAGGTCGGCGGCCGGGGCCGGCGACCCGAGGATGCCCGCGTTGTTGAACGCGACGTCCAGCCCGCCGTGCCGCGCGACGATCGTCGCCACCATCCGCGCCACGTCCGCGGAGTCGGTCACGTCGACCGTCACCGCGCTCGCGTCGCCGCCGAGTTCCCGCACTGCCGACTCGAGCCGCTGTCCGTCCCGCCCGGCCACGACCACCGTCGCGCCTTCGTCCGCGAACGCCTGCGCCGCCGCCCGCCCGATGCCCGAGCCGCCGCCTGTCACCAGGACGACCTTGCCCGCAAAACGTGCCCCCATCGTGGCCCTTCTTTCTGGTCCGATCAGTCTTGTATAAGCAGGCGCAGCGCCTGGGAGACGGCCGCGTTCACCCGGCTCGCCGTGTCGGTGCCCTTGCCCAGGACGCGCAGTCCCTGCAGCACGGTGAGCAGGAAACGCGCCAGCGTCGCCGGGTCGCTGCCGGCGGCGAGTTCGTCCTGGGTCTTCGCTCGTTCCAACGCCATCGTGAGGGCGACCTCGAGGGTGTTCCAGCTGCGCTCCACCACCCGCGCGACTTCGGGATCGTGGGGGAGCAGCTCGATCGCCGCGTTCACGACGAAGCAGCCCATTCTCGTCTCGTCATCCAGGATTTCCGCGGTGTACCCGTCGAACAGCCGGCGGACGGCGGCCACTCCGGAACCCGGCTCCGACAACTGGGCCATCACCCGTGCGTCGGTTCGTTCGGCGTAGCGCTTCAACGCCGTGACGTAGAGGTCGTGCTTCGTGCCGAAAGTGGCGTACAGGCTGGCCTTGGCGACGCCGAGGTGGGTGACGAGGTCGCTGACCGACGTCGCCTCGTACCCCTGCCGCCGGAAGAGCGTGAGCGCGCCGTCGCAGGCTTCGCCGACGTCGAACTCCTTGACCCGGGACATGATCGAAAGCCTAGCCGTATCGAGAACGCTCGGTCAAATATGCGGGCGGCGGTGTGTCGCGTCCGGTCACGCCGCGTGCGGTGGCACTATGGCTGCTTCGACCGGCCCGAGGGGGTGAGCGATGCAGGATCGGCTGACGCTGCCGCCGACCGTCGTCGCCACCCACCTGCGGTCCTGCGCCGAGGAGCTCGCCGCCGGACTGCGCTGCGGCGGCCCCGGCGCGACGACGGCCGAGCTCACCGACGTCGTCGCCCAGCTGGTCGCCGGGCAAGAGGCCATTTCCCACGCGCTCGCCGGCCTCGCCGCCCGGGTCGAAGGCGGTTCGGCCGCCCTCGCCGCGGCGCCGCCGCTGGACGTCGAGGTGGTCACCGAGGTGCTTCGCGCGGCCGCGATCGCCTCCCGGTGCTCGGCGGAGGCGCTCGACGAGGTCACGCCGTCGTTCGAATGTGTGAGCGAATCCGTCTCGCCTGACACCCATTTGTAGCTGTCGATCCGCCGCAGCCGCTGTCTAGCCTGGGAGCTGCGGAGGTGGCACGGATGCGCGCAGTGTGGACCGGCACGATCGGGTTCGGCGGTTACGCCATCCCGGTGAAGGCGTACAGCGCCACCGAGGAGCGGGAAATCCCGCTGCACCAGGTGCACGAGTCCGACGGCGGCCGCATCCGGGTCAGACGCGTGTGCGAGGTCGACGGCGCCGAGGTGCCGCCCGAGGAGATGGTCCGCGGCTATCCCGTCCCCGGCGGTGACGTCGTCCTGCTGTCCGACCACGAGCTCGCGTCGCTCCCGATGGCGGGCCGCACGATCGCCATCCGCGGGTTCGCGCCGGCCCCCGACGTCGATCCGCTCTGGTTCGCCAAGAGCTACTACCTCGAACCCGAACCCGCGGGCACGAAGCCGTACGTGCTGTTCAGCGAGGCACTCCAGCAGTCGGGCCGGCTCGCACTGGTCACCGTCGCGCTCCGCCGCCGCGAGACGCTCGGCGCGCTACGGGTGCGCGACCAGGTGATCGTGCTGGAGACGATGCGCTGGCCCGACGAAGTGCGCACCCCCGACTTCCCGTTCCAGCACGCCGACGTCGACATCCGCCCCGGCGAGCTCCGGCGCGCGGTGAACCTGATCGAGGAGCTGACCGGTGAGTTCGACCCCGGCCGCTACCCCGACCGTTACCGCGAGGCCTTCGAAGCGTTGGTCCAGGCGAAGATCGACGGCGCCGAGGTCGTCCAGCCGACAGCCGCGGAGCAGGCCGAAGGAGTAACCCGCCTGCTGGCGGCGTTGCAGGAGAGCGCCGCCGAAGCGGAGGACGCGCGCAACGCGGCCGTCACCAAGGCCAAGGCGGCTGCTTCGCGGGCCGCGAAGGCGCGTACGACGGCGAAGCGGGCCGCGACGCGCAGCCGTGGCCGCACGAAGACGTCTTGAGTATTACTACCCACGGGTAATTGAGGGTTCTCACACTCAACCCGCCACCCCTCGGCGCGGCAGACTTCCTTCTGCCAGCGAGTACCGGATCGCCGGCGAGGGGGGAAGTCCGGACGGCCCCTGGGGAGGTGAGCCGTCCAGACGCCAGGGTTCCGGGGCGGGCCGGAGGAGGAGCGGCCCGTTTCCGGAACCCGTCCCGCACCGCGGGGAGGCGGCGCGGGACACCAAGGGGGTGTCCGAAAGCTGCCGTGGAGGGATCGAGGGGTCTCCACGGCAGCTTTCAGGCGTCCGCGACCCGGATCAGCAGGTCGGCGGCCAGCCGGAGCAGCTGCTGCTCGGTCGGCGAGAGCGTCGATTCGATGGCCCCGGCCAGCCAGCGTTCGCGCTGGGTGCTGTACCGGCGCAGGACGGCGAGGCCCTCATCGGTGATGCTGACCCGCGAACGGCGTCCGTCGTCGGGGTCCGGCGTCCGCTCGATGTGGCCGCGGAGGTCCAGCGACGCCAGGATGCGGGTGAGCGACTGCGGCTGCAGCCGTTCCGCTTCGGCCAGCTCGGTCGGCGTCTGCGTGCCCGCGCGGTAGAGCCGGCTCAGGACCGCGAGCACCGCCGGCCCCGGGATGTGCCGGTCCGCCTCCGCGCGCATCCGCCAGTTCAGCCGCCCGACGCCTTCGCGCACCCGCCGGGACAGGTCGGCGAGTTCGGCGTCGGCGGTGACCCGCGCGGCGGTCTCGTCAAGGATCCGGGCCGGTTCCGTGTGCATGGACCCACATTAGGTGTTCCCTCGGACCAGCCGGGCATAACGCCCACCGCGCGTCAGCAGCTCGTCGTGCGTGCCGCGTTCCACGATCCGGCCCTCGTGCAGCACCACGATCTGGTCCGCGTGCTCCACAGTGGACAGCCGGTGCGCGATCGTCAGCGTCGTGCGGCCGGCGGCGAGCCTGTCCAGCTCGGCCTGCACCGAGCGTTCGGTGCGGTTGTCGAGCGCGCTGGTCGCCTCGTCGAGGATGAGCACCGGTGGGCTGCGCAGCATCACCCGGGCGATGGCGATCCGCTGCTTCTCCCCGCCGGAGAACCGGTAGCCGCGCTGGCCCACGACCGTGTCGTACCCCTCCGGCAGCCCGGCCAGGGTGTCGTGGATGTGCGCGGCCTTCGCCGCCCGTTCGATCTCGTCGTCCGTCGCGTCCGGCTTGGCGAAGCGCAGGTTCTCCCGCACCGTGTCGTGGAAGAGGTACGTCTCCTGCGACACCAGCCCGACTCCGGCCGCGAGCGACGCCAGCGTGACGTCCCGGACGTCGGTGCCGTCGATCGTCACCGAGCCGCCGCTCACCTCGTACAACCGGGCGACGAGGTACGCCAGCGTCGTCTTGCCCGAGCCTGTCGAGCCGACCAAAGCCGTCGTGGTCCCGGCCGGCACATCGAGGTCGATGTCCCGCAGCGTCGGCGGGCCGTCTTCGGCGTAGCGGAACGAGACGCCCCGCATCGAGACGTCACCGCGGCGCACCTCCAGCTCCCGCGCGCCGGGCTTGTCCGCGATCTCCACCGGCAGGTCCAGGACCTCGAAGATGCGGCCGAACAGCGCTTTTGACGTCGCCACGTTCTGCCCGATGGTCTGCATCGCGCTCGCCGGCGCGACCAGCCGGTTGAGCATGCTGGTGAACGCCACGACGGTGCCGAGCGAGATCGGCGACGCACCGCCCGCCAGCGCCAGCCCGGCGATCCAGTAGACCAGGGCCGGGATCACCGTCAGGCTCATCGCCCGCGACGCGATCTGCCAGCGGCCGGCCAGTGCGGCCGCTCGTTCCAGCGAAGCGATCTCCCGCGACTCCGCCGCGAAACGCTCGCGCATCGCTCGCTCGTTGCCCATGGTCTTGGCGAGCAGCACCCCGGTGACCGACAGGGACTCTTCGACCATCGTCGTCAGCCGGGCCATCCGGCGGGTCCGGCCGCGGGCGAGAGTCCGCCGCTTCTTGCCCAGCCGCAGCGTGAACAGCAGGAACAACGGCACCACGATCAACGACAGCGCCGCGAGCTGCCAATCCAGCAGGACCAGGGCCACCGCGATGGCGATCGTCGTGGTCGCGTTCTGGACCATCGACCCGGCCGTCGTGGTGATCACGTTGTCCACTCCGCCGATGTCGTTGAACACCCGCGAGAGCACCTCGCCGCTCTTCGTCCGCGTGAAGAACCCGAGCGACATCCGCTGGAAGTGGCCGTACACCGAGACGCGCAGCTCGTTCATGACCCGCTGCCCGATGGTGTTGGACAGCCCGGTCGTGGCGACGCCGAGGGAGGCGCTGCCGGCCGCGCAGACGATCATCCCGGCCGCCAGGAGGCTGATCAGCAGCGTGTCGCGGTGCGGGAGGGCGTCGTCGAGGATCTCGCGCAGCAGGAACGGCGACACCACGCCGAGGCCGGCTTGCACAACGATCAGCGCGAACAGTGCGGCGAGCGGCCCCCGGTGCGGGCGGAACAGCCCGGCGATCCGCCGCAGCGGGACGGGTGCGTCGGCGTCGGTGGCCGGTTCGCTCAGGACAGCGGTCATGCACCTATGTTTACCAAAATTCGCGGTCGACGCCACCGTTTTCCGCGAAGTCACACGAAAGTGGGCCTGCACACTGTTTAACGTATGCGTACGAACGCGCGCACACCCGCGAAGAGAAGGAGCGGGAGCGACTACCCTCGACAGAGCCGGCCGCGTCCGGCGCGCCACCATCGACCCAGCTGGAGCGTGCACACCCGTGTTCGACACCCTCTCCGATCGGCTCACCGCCGCCCTGCAGACGCTCACGCGCAAGGGCAAGCTGTCCGACGCCGACATCGACGCCACCGCGCGCGAAATCCGCATCGCGCTGCTGGAGGCCGACGTCGCCCTCGGCGTGGTCAAGACCTTCATCGCGAGGATCAAGGAGCGGGCGAAGGGTGCCGAGGTCTCCCAGGCGCTCAACCCCGCCCAGCAGGTCATCAAGATCGTCAACGAGGAGCTCGTCGGGATCCTCGGCGGCGAGACGCGCCGGCTGAACCTGGCCAAGACCCCGCCGACCGTGATCATGCTCGCCGGTCTGCAGGGTGCGGGTAAGACGACGCTCGCCGGCAAGCTCGCGATGTGGCTGAAGAAGCAGGGCCACGCGCCGATGCTGGTCGCCTGCGACCTCCAGCGCCCGAACGCCGTCACGCAGCTGCAGGTCGTCGGCGAGCGCGCCGGTGTCGTCACCTTCGCCCCCGAGCCCGGCAACGGCGTCGGCGACCCGGTCGACGTCGCCCGCCGCGCCATCGCCGAGGCCAAGCACGCGCAGCACGACGTCGTCGTGGTCGACACCGCGGGCCGCCTGGGTGTCGACGAAGAGCTGATGAAGCAGGCCGCCGACATCCGCGACGCGGTCGAGCCGGACGAGGTCCTGTTCGTCGTCGACGCGATGATCGGCCAGGACGCCGTGACCACGGCCGAGGCGTTCCGCGACGGCGTCGGGTTCACCGGTGTCGTGCTCACGAAGCTGGACGGCGACGCGCGCGGTGGTGCCGCGCTGTCCGTCCGCGAGGTCACCGGCCAGCCGATCCTCTTCGCCTCCAACGGCGAAAAGCTCGAGGACTTCGACACTTTCCACCCGGACCGGATGGCGTCGCGGATCCTCGGCATGGGTGACGTGCTCACCCTGATCGAGCAGGCCGAGCAGGCCTTCGACCAGAAGCAGGCGGAGAAGGCCGCGGAGAAGCTCTCCAGCGGCCAGCTCACCCTGGAGGACTTCCTCGAGCAGATGCTCGCGGTCCGCAAGATGGGCCCGATCGGGAACCTGCTCGGCATGCTCCCGGGTGCCGGGCAGATGAAGGACCAGCTGGCCCAGGTCGACGACAAGCACCTGGACAAGCTGCAGGCGATCATCCGCGGCATGACCCCGGCCGAGCGCGAAGACCCGAAGATGATCAACGGGTCCCGGCGGCTGCGCATCGCCAACGGCTCCGGCGTCACCGTTCGCGAAGTCAACGACCTGGTCAACCGGTTCTTCGAGGCCCGCAAGATGATGGCCCAGATGGCCGGCCGGTTCGGCTTCGGCGGCGGGGGCGGCTCGAAGTCCCGCAAGGGCAAGAAGGGCAAGAAGGGCCGCGGCCCCACGCCTCCCAAGGTCCGCGGCGGCTTCCCCGGCGGCATGCCGATGCTGCCCCCGGGTGGCGGGATGCCGGGCGGCATGCCCGACCTGTCGCAGCTGGGCGGCATGAACGACGTCCCGGGCTTCGACCCGTCGAAGTTCAAGCTGCCGAAGAACCCCAAGGACAATTGAGCACCGCGCTGCACGCCGCCGGGGTGATCCTGCCCGGCGGTGAGCCGGGGGAGCTGTGGATCACCGGCGGCCGGATCTCGTTCGAGCCGGTGCCGGACGCCGAGACCCTGGGCCGGGACGTCTTCCTCGTGCCCGGCCTGGTCGACGCGCACTGCCACCCCGGCATCGGCGTCGGCGGGCCCGTGTCGCTCGACGAGGCGGCCGAGCAGGCGATCACCGACCGGAACGCCGGGACGCTGCTCATCCGCGACTGCGGGCTTCCCATCGACGTCCGGCCGCTGCAGCAGCGGGCCGACCTGCCGACGATCATCCGTGCCGGGCGGCACCTCGCCCTGGTCAAGCGCTATATCCCGGGCCTCGGCATCGAGCTCGAGGACCCGGAGCAGCTGCCGGACGCGGTCGCCGAGCAGGCGCGGGACGGCGACGGCTGGGTCAAGCTCGTCGGCGACTGGATCGACCGCGGCGTGGGCGACCTGGCCCCGCTGTGGCCGGACGACGTCCTGGGCGAAGCCGTCAAGGTGGCGCACGACCACGGCGCCCGCGTCACCGCGCACGTGTTCGGCGAAGCGGCGTTGCCGGGGCTGATCGCGTCCGGCATCGACTGCCTCGAACACGGCACCGGCCTGAGCGCCGACCAGCTGGCCGAGCTGGCGCGGCACGACGTCGCCCTGGTCCCGACGCTGATCAACATCGAGAACTTCCCGGGCATCGCGGACAAGGCGGGCAAGTACCCGACGTACGCCGCGCACATGCGCGCGCTGCATGCGGGCGTGGGCGAGATGGTCGCTTCGGCCATCGAAGCCGGCGTACGCGTCTTCGCGGGCAGCGACGCCGGCGGGATGGTCGAGCACGGCAGGCTCGTCGACGAGATCGAGGCGCTCCACCGCGCCGGCCTGACCCGCGAGCAGGCCCTCGCGAGCGCGTCCTGGGCCGCCCGCGACTGGCTCGGCCACCCCGGAATCGCCGACGGCGCGCCCGCCGACCTGCTCGTCTACCCAGGCGATCCGCGCGAGGACCTGGGCGTCCTGCGGCATCCGTCGCACATCGTGCTCGGCGGCGTCGTCCACGCGTAGACCCCGCTGATTCCGTTGCGGGGTCGGCACTTTAGCGTGGGAGACGTGACGGACGACGACGGCGCACGGCGCGTGCTGGGAGCGCACTGGTGTTTCGTGGCGTTCTTCGCGGGCATCGCCGGTTACTACCTGGCCAACCTGATCATCGCCGCGGCGGTCAACCGCAACGTCGGCGAGTTCGACCCCCTCGAGCTGCACGACATCGGCCCGCTCCTGCTCCTGGCGTTCGTGCCGAACCTCCTGCTCGGCCTCGGCCCGGCGGTGGGCTCGTGGCGCTGGGGACAGGGGCTGCGCGCCGACTTCGGCCTCAAGCCGACCTGGCGCGACGTCCGGATCGGTCTCGCCTGCGGGGTACTCGCGCTGGTCGTCGGCTACCTGCTCAACCTGATGCTGATCGCGGTCTACGGCGCCGACGACGTCTCCGACAGCCCGCTGACCGACCTCGCCGACACCTTCGACGGCGACACGGTGTGGCTGGTGCTCGCGGCGGTGATCGTCATCGCCGGCGCGCCGATCACCGAAGAACTGCTGGTCCGCGGCACGTTGTGGAACGCGCTGTCGGTCCACCGGATCCCGCCGTGGGTGGTGCTCGTGCTCACCTCGCTCGTGTTCGCCCAGCTGCACGGCGAGCCGACCCGCACCATCGCCCTGTTCGGCCAGGGCATCGCGATGGGATTGGCCCGGCACCTGTCCGGCCGGGTCAGCGCCGGGGTGATCGCCCACGCGGCCAACAACCTGCCGCCCGCGGTGCTCCTGTTCGTCGCGCACTGACCGTTGCGAAGTTCGATGGACAGTAGCTGGACGGATACTGTGAGATCACATCGCGGCGGCTAGGCTCGACCTCTGGAGCCGACCGACGCGGAGGGCAAGGCGTGACCACTTCCCAGCCCCGGGACCCGGCTGCCGACGCCACGCCGTTCCCCGAGCCCGAGGAGCCCGCCGCGACCGCCTTCCTGCCGCCGGCGCCGCGGCACCGGTGGGGCTTCGGCGCCTTCCTGCTCGTCGAGGCCGTGCTGCTGGCCTCGGCGGCCTTCGTGTCCGTCCTCGTCGGCGACACCGGTCCCGGCCCGCTGCCGATGCGCGTCGTGCTGCTCGGCACCATGCTGCCGACGATGATCGCGGCCGGCGTCGCGGTGCTGATCACCTTCGTCCGCGGCAACGGGCCCGTGTCCGACCTGCGGCTCGAGTGGCGCTGGGCCGACGTGAAGACCGGGCTGCGCTACGGCTGCGTCGGGCTCGTCTTCACCACCCTCGCCGCCTACCTGTGGACGCAGCTGGTCGGCGACGCGAACGCGACGTCGGCGATCAGCGCGCTGGTCGAGGACCGCCGGATGTCGATCTCCGCGGCCCTGGTGATGTTCGTCTACCTCTGGCTGCTCGGCCCGATCTGCGAGGAGATCATCTACCGCGGCCTGCTCTGGGGTGCCGCGGAACAGCTGCAGTGGCGCAGTGAGCGGTGGGGCCGGGTCGCGGCCTTCCTGCTGTCGACGGCGGTCTTCGCAGCCAGCCACCTCGAGCCCCTGCGGACGACGTTGCTGCTGGTCATCGCGGTGCCGATCGGCCTGGTGCGGCTGGTCACCGGCCGCCTGCCGGGCAGCATCGTCGCGCACCAGGTGAACAACTTCCTCCCGGCGCTGACCATCCTGCTCGGGGCGCTCGGGGTGGCCTCTTTCTAAGGGCGCGGGTGCCGTCTGGCAGAATGGGTCACTGCCTGCTTCCGCCGGACCCTCTCACCGTGCGAAAGCTCCTGACCTTCGGGTGCCCGCGTCCGTGTCCCCACTCGGCCCGCGTGCGCCCAGCCCAGCACCAGAGAGATTCGAGGAGAACCCACACCCGTGGCCGTCAAGATCAAGCTGCAGCGCCTCGGCAAGATCCGTGCGCCGTACTACCGCATCATCGTCGCCGACGCGCGCACCCGCCGGGACGGCAAGGCCATCGAGACGATCGGCAAGTACCACCCGAAGGAAGAGCCGAGCCTGATCGAGGTCGTCTCCGAGCGCGCCCAGTACTGGCTGGGTGTCGGCGCGCAGCCGACCGAGCCGGTCCAGCGCCTGCTGGAGATCACCGGTGACTGGCAGAAGTTCAAGGGCCTGCCGGGCGCCGAGGGCACCCTGAAGGTGGCCGAGCCGAAGCCGTCCAAGCAGGACCTGTTCAACGCGGCGCTGGCCGCGGCCGGCGAGGAGCCCTCCACCGAGGCCACCACGCCGAAGAAGAAGTCCGCCCCGAAGAAGGCCGAGGCCGAGAAGGCGGAGGCCGCTGAGGGCGAGAAGTCCGAGTGAGTTTCCTCGCGGACTCCCTCGAGCACCTGGTGCGCGGGATCGTCGACAACCCGGACGAGGTCCGGGTCGAGCTGCTGACCACGCGCCGTGGCCGCACGCTCGAGGTGCACGTGCACCCCGACGACCTCGGCAAGGTGATCGGCCGGGGTGGTCGCACGGCGACCGCTCTGCGCACCGTCATGGGCGGCATCGGTGGCCGCGGCGTCCGCGTGGACGTCGTCGACACCGACCGCTGAGCCTTCACGAAAAACGGTCAGGATGGACGTCGTAGTCGGCCGCATCGCGAAGGCGCACGGCATCCGCGGAGAACTCGCGGTGGACGTGCGCACGGACTCGCCGGAAGAGCGGTTCAAGATCGGTGCGGCCGTCACGACGAAGCTGCGTGACGGCAGCAAAAGGGAACTCACCATCGCAGCCGCCCGCGAACACAGCGGGCGGCTGCTGGTGCGTTTCGAGGAGGTCCTGACCCGCGACGTCGCCGAGACGCTGCGAGGCGCGCTGCTGGTGGCCGACACGGCCACGCTGCCGCCCACGTCGGACCCGGACGAGTTCTACGACCACGAGCTGGCCGGCCTGCGGGCCGAGCTCGCCGACGGCACGGTCGTCGGCAAGGTCGTCGAGGTCGTCCACTCGCCGGCGGGCGAGCTCCTGGAGCTCGACGTCGAGGGCCGGGACGTGCTGGTGCCGTTCGTCCGCGCGATCGTCCCCACGGTGGACGTCGCCGGCGGCCGGGTCGTGCTCGACCCGCCGGAAGGGCTCCTGGACGCCTGACATGCGGATCGACGTCGTCACGATCTTCCCCGAGTACCTCGACCCGCTGCGCGCCGCGCTGCTGGGCCGGGCGATCGACCGCGGCCTCATCGAGGTCGGCGTGCACGACCTGCGCGACTGGACGCACGACGTGCACCGCGCGGTCGACGACGCGCCGTACGGCGGCGGCCCCGGCATGGTGATGAAGCCGCAGATCTGGGGCCCGGCACTCGACGACGTCTGCACGTCCGAGACGCGGCTCGTCGTCCCGACGCCGGCCGGGCGGCCGTTCACGCAGGAGCTGGCCCACGCCTACGCGTCGGAAAAGCACCTGGTGTTCGCCTGCGGCCGGTACGAGGGCATCGACCAGCGGGTCGTCGACGACGCCGCCCGCCGGATGCCGGTCGACGAGGTGTCGATCGGCGACTACGTGCTGGTCGGCGGCGAGGCGGCGGTGCTGGTCATGGTCGAGGCCGTCGTCCGGCTGCTGCCCGGGGTGCTCGGCAACGCGCGTTCGGCCGCGGAGGACTCGTTCTCCGACGGCCTGCTCGAAGGGCCCAGCTACACGCGCCCGGAGGTGTGGCGGGAGCTGGCCGTGCCGGACGTGCTGCGGTCGGGCAACCACGCGCTGATCGACCGCTGGCGGCGTGACCAGGCCCTCGAGCGCACCGCCCGCCGCCGCCCCGATCTCCTGGCGGCGCTGCCGGAAGGTAGTCTCGACAAGCACGATCGCGGGGTCCTCGAGGGCTTGGACCCCGAGCAGGCCGAGGGCCGGTTCTCCCGGCCCGATCCCGGTCTGTAATACTTGACAGGTTGGCGTGAGTGGACCTCCTCGTCCACGAGCCCGCCATCAGCCCCCCGGGTCGCCCGCAGCGGCACCGTTGCGCGCCCGGGATCTGTACGCAAGCCATACCGAAGACGAGGACGGACCACCGATGAACACCCTGGACGCGCTGGACAAGCAGTCGCTGCGTTCCGACATCCCGGACTTCCGCCCGGGCGACACGCTCAAGGTGAGTGTCCGCGTCATCGAGGGCAACCGCGAGCGCAACCAGGTCTTCCAGGGCGTGGTCATCCGCCGTCAGGGCGGTGGCATCCGGGAGACCTTCACCGTGCGCAAGGTTTCGTTCGGCGTCGGCGTCGAGCGCACCTTCCCGGTGCACTCGCCGAACCTCGCCGAGATCGAGGTCCACAAGCGCGGTGACGTGCGGCGCGCGAAGCTGTACTACCTGCGCGACCTCCGCGGCAAGAAGGCCAAGATCAAGGAGCGTCGCGAGAACCGCGAGACGGCGTCGGCTAACTGAGTCACCACCCCGTTACCGGTAGCCTGACGACGTGGCCGAACCCGTGTCCCAGAACGCTCCCGAGGATGACCCCGATCGCTCCGAGGAGGACAAGCCCAGGCTGTCCCGCTCCGAGGAGCGCGGGGGATCCCGCCGGCGGCGAGCCAAGCCCGCCAAGAAACGGTCGTTCTGGAAGGAACTGCCGATCCTGCTCGTGATCGCCCTGGTGCTCACGATCCTGATCCAGACATTCCTCGCGAAGGTCTTCATGATCCCTTCGGGCTCCATGGAGGCCACCCTGCACGGGTGCCCCGGGTGCACCGGGGACCGGATCCTCGTCGATCGGGTCACCTACGACTTCACCGAGCCCGCCCCGGGTGACGTGATCGTGTTCAAGGGCCCGCAGGCGTGGATCAACAACGAGATCGCGCCGCAGGAGTCGGGCAACATCATCGTCCAGGGCCTGCGGGGTCTCGGCTCGCTGGTCGGGTTCGCCCCGCCGGACGAGCGCGACTTCGTCAAGCGGGTGATCGCCGTCGGCGGCCAGACCGTCCAGTGCTGCGACCCGCAGGGCCGGATGATCGTGGACGGCAAGGCGCTCGACGAGCCGTACATCCACTGGGAAGACCCGGCTGTCCAAGAGCAGAAGACCTTCGAGCCGGTCAAGGTCCCCGCCGGGATGCTCTGGGTCCAGGGCGACAACCGCAACAACTCCGACGACTCCCGGTTCCAGGGGGGCGGCGGCGTGAACGGCGCGGTCCCGGTGGAGAACGTCATCGGCAAGGCACGGATCATCGTCCTGCCGCCGAGCCGGTGGGGCGGCATCTCCGACCACAACCCGCAGGAAGCGGCGCAGCCGGTGGCCCTGGGCGCGCCGGCCTGGCAGAGCGGGCTCCCGCTCGGCGCCGGGATCGCGGCGGCGTGGCCGGCGTTGTTCCTCGGTCGCAAACTCAAGTCCGGACTGCGCCGGGCGGCCGGGCGGAAGCCCTAGCCCCTTGCCGGCAGACGGGTGATCCAGCTTTGACACTTCCCGTTCCCCTGACGGCGGCCGAACCGATCCGGCCGCCGCGAGCCGTGGTGCGCGGCGACCTCTTCTGGGGTCTGCAAGGCGCGCTCGACCGCCGTGGTCTCGGCCCGGTCGCCGGCGTGGACGAAGCCGGCGCCGGCGCGTGCGCGGGGCCGCTGGTGGTCGCGGCCTGCGTGCTCAAACAGGGCGACGCGGCGAAGCTCACCGAGCTGACGGACTCGAAGATGATGACGGCCAAGGCGCGCGACCGGGTCTACGACCTGGTCCTCGCCCGGGCCGTCGACTTCTCGGTGATCGTCATCCCGACCGAAGAGGTCGATCTCTACGGCATCCGGGTGATGAACCTGGAGGGCATGCGTCGCGCCGTGGCGGCCCTGCGGGTCCAGCCGGGCTACATCCTCACCGACGGCTTCCGCGTCCCCGGCCTGACGGCTCCGAACGCGGCGGTCATCAAGGGCGACCGTTCGGTGGCCTGCATCGCGGCCGCGTCGGTGCTGGCCAAGGTGACGCGAGACCGCATCATGGCGGGCTACCACGACGAATTCCCGCACTACGGGTTCGACGTCCACAAGGGGTACAGCACGTCCGATCACATGGCGGCGCTGCGCGAACACGGTCCCAGCGACGTCCACCGCTGGTCCTACACGAACGTGGCCACGGTGGCCGTCAAGCACGGCCTGCGGCCCGCGCGGCCGGTCCTGCTGACGTATGCGGCGCTGGAGAAGGCCATGGAGAACGGCGGCGGCGCGAGCCTGACGGCCGTCCTCGACGAAGCTTTGGAACCACAACTCAGCCTGCCGCTGCATGCCCCGGCCGCGGCTGTGGGTCACAATGAACGCTCCGCCGGCGGAGCAGCGGCACGATCCCGAGGAGGGGCGCGGATTTCATGAGCGCAGAGGATCTCGAGAAGTACGAGACCGAGATGGAGCTCTCGCTGTACCGCGAGTACCGCGACATAGTCGGCCAGTTCTCGTACGTGGTGGAGACCGAGCGTCGGTTCTACCTGGCGAACGCGGTGGACGTCCAGGTCCGCGACGGCGGCGGCGAGGTGTACTTCGAGGTCCGCATGTCCGACGCGTGGGTCTGGGACATGTACCGCCCGGCCCGCTTCGTCAAGCACGTCCGGGTCATCACGTTCAAGGACGTCAACGTGGAGGAGCTGGACAAGCCGGACCTCCGTCTTCCGGAAGACGGGCCGTTCTCGGGCTAGTCCCACCTGGAACCGACCGCGCCGGCTCACCCCGCTGGGTGAGTCGGCGCGGTTCTTTTTGCGCCTTGAGGGCGTGACGCGCGGGCCGGTTGTCCACAACACCCCAGTTGTCCACAGCTGCCCGATCCGGGTCTGGTGAGCCCCGCCCATCCGCTGGCATCGTCGAAGACACGCACCGTGATCACCGGGACCGCCCCGGTGACGGCTGCGCACCGACGAGGGGGCGAACACGATGACGGGCACCGACGAGCTCGCGAGACACCGCCGCGACCTGGGCGCCTGGGGCGAGGACATCGCCCTCGGCTACCTCCGGGAACGCGGCCTCGTCCTGCTGGCCCGCAACTGGCGCTGCCGCGAAGGCGAGCTGGACCTCGTCTTCACCGACCGCACCCGCGTCATCGTGTGCGAGGTGAAAACCCGCTCCGGCACCGAATTCGGCCTGCCGACGGAGACGGTCACGGAGGAGAAGGCCGGCCGCGTCCGCCGGGCGGCCCAGCGCTGGCTCCGCGAGTTCCGCCTCGGCTGGTGCCCCGTCCGCTACGACGTGATCACCGTCCTGGCGGAGCCGGGCACCCGCCCGCAGCTGCAGCACATCGAGGCGGCGTTCTGATGCCCATCGCCAAGGCGTGGTCGGCCGGTCTCGTCGGGATCAACGGCCGGGTGATCGAAATCGAAGCCGACCTCGGCGGCGGGCTGAGCCGGATCACCCTCGTGGGCCTGCCCGATGCGGGGCTGCGCGAGGCGAAGGACCGCGTCCGGTCCGCCGTCCGCAATTCCGGGCAGCCCTGGCCCGACGGCAAGGTCACGCTCGGCCTGTCCCCGGCGAACCTGCCCAAGATGGGGTCGGCCTTCGACCTCGGCATCGCGGCGGCGGTGCTCGCGGCGTCCGGTGCGGTCCCGGCCACCCGGCTGCTCGGCACGGTGCTGCTCGGCGAACTCGCCTTGGACGGCCGCATCCGCGCGGTCCGCGGCATCCTCCCGGGCCTCCTGGCGGCCCGGGAGGCAGGGTACGGACGAGCCGTGGTGCCGACGGACTCCCTCGTCGAGGCGGCGCTCGTGGACGGCATGGACGTCGCGGGCGCGCCTCATCTGCGGGACTTCGTGGCCTGGATGAAGCGTGAGGCCGAGCTGGTCCACCCGGAGCCGCCCGGGCCGGTAATCCCGCCGGAGGTGCCGGACCTCGCGGACGTCGTCGGCCAGCCGGAGGCCCGCTGGGCTCTGGAGGTCGCCGCGGCGGGCGGGCACCACCTCCTCCTGAGCGGGCCGCCGGGCGTGGGCAAGACGATGCTGGCGAAGCGCCTGCCGGGCCTCCTCCCGCACCTGACGTCGGAGGAGTCGTTGGAGGTCACCGCGGTCCACTCGGTCGACGGCTCGTTGTCGAAGTCCTCACCGCTGGTCACGGTTCCCCCGTTCGTCGCCCCGCACTATTCGATCTCGGTGCCGGCCCTGATCGGCGGCGGCAGCGGAGTCGCCTGCCCGGGTGCGATCAGCCGGGCCCACCGCGGCGTCCTGTTCCTGGACGAGGTCTGCGAGTTCGGCGGCCAGTGCCTCGAATCGCTCCGGACGGTTCTCGAAGAGGGCGAGGTGCGCATTTCCCGGGTCAAGGGCTCGGTCACCTACCCCGCGCGGTTCCAACTGGTCCTCGCAACCAACCCGTGTGCGTGCGCGCCGCCGAAGGATGCGGACTGCGTCTGCTCGCCGAACGCCCGCCGCCGCTACCTCGCCAAGCTGTCCGGCCCGCTCCTCGACCGCGTCGACCTGAGGGTCAGGCTGCGCCCTCTGAGCGCGATCAGCGCGCACGACACCAGCGCGGCGGAGCCATCGAAAGCCGTGCGCGAGCGGGTCCTCGCGGCCCGCGAGCGAGCAGCCCAACGCTGGAGCGAGCACGGCTGGCTGTCGAACTCGGAGGTACCGGGACCGGCGCTGCGCCGCGAGTTCGCCCTGCCACCGAACGCCACGGCGGTCCTGGACCGAGCGATGGACCGAGGAGCCCTGAGCGGCCGAGGAGCCGACCGTTGCTTGAGAATCGCCTGGACCTTGGCCGACCTGGACGGCGAACCCCGCCCGGGCGCCGAACAAGTCGGAGCGGCCCTGGCCTTCCGAGAGCGGGTGGCGGCATGAGCGGGGCTTACCTGCTGCAGGTGGCCAAGCCACCTGCGCCCACCTTCGTCGCCTTCGTCGCCGGGCACGGGCTCGCGGCTTCTCGAGAGCAGCTGCCATCAGCGCCCGGCGGCGCCACCGCTCACCACGAGCCGTCACGGCTACTGGCTGCAGGCAAGCGAGTGCCCGAGCCGTCAGCGCCCGCCGTGACCGCCTTCGCCATTGATTGCTTCTTCGTGGCTTTCCGGGCACAAGCAATCGAGCCCCTGGCGGCCGTAGCCACCCTCGCCACCGCGTACTCGCTGTCGGCTTCCTCACCGGGCAGAGGCCTGGGCACCGACGAGCTGCGGCGGCGGCGGGCCTACCCACCGCTCACGCCCAAGCCACCGGCGCCCGCCGTGGCTGCCCTAGCTGCCGGGCGCTCCCCGTCTGTTTGTCCAGCGGCCGGAAGCATGCGTGCCGATGAGTTGCGGCGGGCGTGGGCGTACCTACCGCCCGCGGCCGAACCACCGTCGACCGCCGGGGCCGCCTTCGTCGCTCGGCGTGAGCTGGTGACTTCCCGGGACCGGACAGGCGAGCCGCTGCGGGAGTCCAGGTCGGCTTTCGTCGTTGAGCGCGGGCTAGTCGCCTTTCAACCGGCCGAGTCCGGCATTGCGTTCATCGATGGTCGCGTGCCGATGCCTGTAGTTCGAGAGCGGGTGGCGGGATGAGCGTCGACGAGTTGCGGCAGGCCCGCGCCTACCTGCTGCGGGTGGCCGAGCCGCCGGCGCCCGCCGTCGTCGCCTTCGTTAGCGCACATGGGCCGATAGCGGCAGCCGCGCGTATCCGGCGTGGCGACTGCCCGGACGAAGTGCTCAAGGTGACCGAGGCACGAAGCGGCTACGACCTCGTCAGCCAGGACTTCGCCCGAGCCGCCGAGGCCGGCGCTCGCCTGGTCGTCCCCGAGGACGACGAGTGGCCCGCCTGGCCGCTGCACGCCATCGATGTTGCGGCTCAGTGTGGCGTCGCCGAAGCCGTGCAGCCACTGGCCCTGTGGGTTGTCGGCGACGTTGCGCTCGGCACGGCCGCCGATCGGGCCGTGGCCATTGTCGGTGCTCGCGCCGCGACCGACTACGGCGAACACCACGCCGCCGAGTTCGCGTACGGGCTGGCCAGCCGGAATGTGCCCGTGGTCTCCGGCGCCGCTTACGGCATCGACGGGGCAGCGCACCGCGGCGCGCTCGCTGCCGAGGGCATCACCGCGGCCGTGCTGGGATGCGCTGTCGACGCCGGCTATCCGGCCGGGCACGTCGCGATGCTGAAACGGGTCGTCCAATCCGGTGGCGCGGTCATCAGCGAGTACCCGCCTGGCACTTCGCCGGCGCGGCACCGCTTCCTCGTCCGCAATCGGCTCATTGCCGCCCTCACCGAAGGCACCTTGGTCGTCGAGGCGGGGCGGCGCAGCGGGGCCCGCAACACGGCCGGCACCGCCGGCGCCTTCGGCAAGGTGGTGATGGCGCTGCCGGGACCGGTGTCGTCGGGGATGTCCGTCGGCTGTCACGAACTGATCCGCGACGCCAAGGCGACGCTGGTCTCGACCGTGGACGAAGTCCTCGAGACCGTCGGACATTTCGGCATCGCCGAGGAGCCCGTCACGGGCCAGCTGAAACGGCGCACTGACCGGCTGGGGCCGGAGGCATTGCGCGCCTTCGAAGCACTGGTCGTGCGCGCCGACCGGTCCGATGCCGAGGTCGCGGCCGAATCCGGGCTCCCGTTGCGGCGGGTGCGGGCGCTGCTTCCCGAGCTGGAGATCGACGGATTCGCCGTCCGCGGGGAGTCCGGCTGGCGACGACGGAAGGAAAGCGCATGACGACGACGAAATCCGGGCGAAATCGTCGACGGCGTTCGGCCGGTCCGGTGGGGCCGCGTGGCGATCCTTGACCGGAGGCGGTTGTTCGCGCAGCGTGACATCCATGCCGCCACCACGCTCCGGCCGTGCTCGCCGTCCCGATCTGCGCGCGCTCCGGGCCGCCTTGCCCGAGCATGTTCGGGCGGTGGTCACCTCCTACGAACGGCACTTGGGGCTCGAACGCGGCCTGTCCGCGCACACTGTCCGGGCGTACGTCGGCGATGCGGTGTCACTGCTCGGGTTCGTCGTGGACGGTGGCAGTGACGTCGCGGAGCTGGACCTTGCCCGGCTACGCGCATGGCTCGCGGCCCAGCAATCCGGCGGGGCCAGCCGGACGACGCTCGCCCGGCGGGCGGCCTCGGCCCGGACGTTCACCGCCTGGGCGCACCGCACCGGCGTCCTGGCCACCGACCCGGGCGGGCGGCTCGCGGCGCCGCGAGCGCACCGGACTCTGCCGGGAGTGCTGCGTGCCGGGCAGGCGGGAGAGGTGATGCAGGCGTCGGCCGCCGGGGCGGCGCAACGCGATCCGGTCGCCCTGCGTGATCGCGCGATCGTCGAGCTGCTCTACGCCACCGGCATCCGGGTGTCAGAGTTGTGCGGGCTGGACGTCGGCGGGGCCGACTTCTCCCGTCGTGTCGTGACGGTGCTGGGGAAGGGCGGCAAGGAACGCGTTGTGCCCTTCGGCGTTCCGGCGGCGGAGGCGCTCGCCGACTGGATCGACGAGGGGCGACCGAAGATCATCGCCGAAAGCGGTGGTGAGAGCGCCGAGCCCGCGCTTTTCCTCGGTGTCCGGGGCAAACGCGTCGACCCGCGGGCGGTGCGGCGCGTCGTGCACGACGCCGTCACGGCGGTGCCCGGAGCACTCGACATGGGGCCCCACGGCCTGCGGCATTCCGCCGCGACGCATCTGCTCGAAGGGGGTGCCGATCTCAGGAGCGTTCAGGAACTGCTTGGTCACGCTACGCTTGCCACGACGCAGCTCTACACTCATGTGACCGTCGACCGGTTGAAAGCGATCCATGACCGAGCGCACCCCAGGGCCTGAGGCGGTCCGGGGAGGCTTGCCGGGGTCGTCACCAGCGGGCCCGGCGGCGCACGCGCATCCGCACGAGCACGGAGACGACACTGAGCCGCATGCCGAGAACGACTGTGCAATGACCGCAGGCCCGCACGTGACCGAAGCCGCCGGAGTGACCACTCACGGTGAGGCTGCCGCGCCCGCGGAGACCCGCGCCGGCTACGACGTCGACGCCGGGATCGCGGCTCTGTGGCAGCAGTTCGCCGACAGTCCGGACCAGGCGTCGCGCGATCGGCTCGTGCTGCACTACGCCCCGCTCGTCAAGTACGTCGCCGGCCGGGTCGGCACCGGGCTGCCCACCCACATCGACGTCGGCGACCTCGTCCAGTCGGGCATCTTCGGGCTCGTCGACGCGATCGAGAAGTTCGACCCCGAGCGTGGCCTGCGCTTCGAGACGTATGCGATGCAGCGCATTCGCGGCGCGATCCTCGACGACCTCCGTTCGCAGGACTGGGTGCCGCGTGCGGTGCGCAGCAAGGCCAAGGAGGCCGAGCGCGCGATGGAACGCCTCGGCGCCCGGCTGCACCGCACGCCGACCGACGCGGAGCTCGCCACCGAACTCGGCATCGGTCTCGACGACCTGCGTGACTTCTACGGCCAGCTGCAGCTCACCAGTGTCGTCGCGCTCGAGGACCTGGTGGCCGCGGGCAAGGACAGTGGCTCGCTGGTCGACACGCTGCCCGACGACGACGCCGTCGACCCGGTCGCGGTGCTCGTCGACCAGGACAACCGCCGCCAGCTCGCCCAGGCGATCGCGCAGCTCACCGAGCGGGACAAGATCGTGGTCAGCCTCTACTACTTCGAGAGCCTGACCCTCGCCGAGATCGGCAAGGTCCTCGGCGTCACGGAGTCGCGGGTGAGCCAGCTGCACACGCGGGCGGTCATGCGGCTGCGCGCCAAGCTGGTCGAGCAGACCGGCAGCTGATCATCGATCACCTCCCCACGGCTTGAGCCGGTATTCGCCCACCTCGCCGGTCAGCGCGAGGGGATCGATGTACTCGTCGCCCCGCCGGACGCCCCAATGCAGGCACGCTGCCACCGCGCAGCCGGGATGCCCGGGGAGGACGGTGCCGAGCACCTGGCCGCGGTAGACCTGGTCACCCACGGCCACCTTCGACACGACGGGCTCGTAGGTGGTGCGCAGCCCGCCGTCGTGATCGACGGACAGCACGGGCCGCCCGCCCACCAGGCCGGCGAAGACGACGACGCCTTGGTCGGCGGCCAGCACGTCTTGGCCGGGTACGGCGGCCAGGTCGACTCCGCGATGTCCTGGGCCGAAGGGCGTTTCGGGTGCGTCGAAGTACTTGGTGATCACCGGAACGGGTGACAGGGGCCACGAGAGCCGCGGTTGTCGCGCGGTGAGAGAACGACCGGTCGCGACCGACGGCGCCGGCGATGGCGGGACGGCCATGAGCGCGATCGCCCACGGCACGGCTGGGTTGGGCACTGCCACGGGGGCACTTGCGTGCGCCGCCGGTGTTGGGCGCGCGGTGCTTGTGAGCGGATCTGCGCCGGACACAGGTGCCGCCCCGGTTGGCCATCCGGCCGGTTCTGCTCCGGGCGAAGCGAGGTTGATCGCCTCAACCGTGGCCGACCCGGCGAGCCGGCCGGTCGCAGGCTTGGCCGGGACTGCCGTGCCAAGTCCGGCGCTCGGGTGCAGTGGTGCCCCGCGGCTGGTCCGCGAGGCCGCCTCGGCGAGCTTGGCGCCCGGAGGTGGCGGTGGTGACTTGGCGGATAGGGCGCCCGGTGGTGGCGGTGGCGGCTTGGCGGATAGGGCGCCCGGTGGTGGCGGTGGCGGCTTGGCGGATAGGGCGCCCGGAGGTGGCGGTGGTGACTTGGCGGGCTGGGCGCCTGGAGGTGGCGGTGGCGGCTTGGCGGGCAGGCCGCCCGGAGGTGGCGGTAGCGGCTTGGCGGGCAGGGCGCCGGGAGGTGGCGGTGGTGACTTGGCGGGCAGGGCGCCCAGGAGCGGTGCCAGGCCACTCGCCCACGGCTCCACCACCGCGTGCGGCGGCCGGGATTGATCCACACCGGCCGCGTCTATCCCCAGCGTCGCCGACGCCGTCACCTCCCCTCCCGAAGCCGCCGCTCCCGGCGCTCGGACACCCACTTCTCCGCCGACGAACACCCCTCCCAAAATCGCCATCACCAGGGCAAATGTGCCCAGCAACCACCCCGGCAGACGCCGTCGGACCTGCATGATCGACTCCATGGCTCCAGCGTGCGGCACCTGGGCGGGGCGTGGGGCGCGCGGGCCGAATCTGTGGATAACCGGACCCGATGTGGACAACCGGGTCGCGCAGCGGCCGCCGGTGGGGGAGGGGGTGGTGGGAGGGGGTAGAATCTTCTGCGCAGTCCGTTTCAGCGGGCTGACTTCGCGTGCACGTGCGCGTTCCCCCTTCTGGAAACAGCCGAGGGAGCGCACGGGGTCCGGCGGTCCTCGGGGTCCTTCACTCCCGGGGTCCGGACGCCGGCGCGGGCACCAGGGCGAACGGCCACCCGGCCGGGAGCGACCAACCGAGCAGCGCGTCCAGCGGAAGCAAGGCGCGCACTACACAGAAGAGGTGTGATTCCGGCAATGGCCGTCGTCACCATGAAGCAGCTGCTCGACAGCGGCGTGCACTTCGGGCACCAGACCCGCCGGTGGAACCCGAAGATGAAGCGCTACATCTTCACCGAGCGCAACGGCATCTACATCATCGACCTGCAGCAGACGCTGACCTACATCGACCGTGCGTACGAGTTCATCAAGGAAACCGTCGCGCACGGCGGCACCATCATGTTCGTCGGCACCAAGAAGCAGGCTCAGGAAGCCATCGCCAACGAGGCCGCGCGCGTGGGCATGCCCTACGTCAACCAGCGCTGGCTCGGCGGCATGCTGACCAACTTCCAGACCGTGCACAAGCGCCTCCTCCGCCTCAAGGAGCTCGAGGCCCAGGAGCAGACCGGTGGCTTCACCGGCCTCACCAAGCGCGAGATCCTGACGCTGACCCGCGAGAAGGAAAAGCTCGAGAAGACCCTCGGCGGTATCCGCGACATGGCCAAGGTGCCGAGCGCGGTGTGGATCGTCGACACCAAGAAGGAGCACATCGCCGTCGGCGAGGCTCGGAAGCTGAACATCCCGGTCGTCGCGATCCTGGACACCAACTGCGACCCGGACGAGGTCGACTACCCGATCCCGGGCAACGACGACGCCATCCGGTCCGCCGCGCTGCTGACCAAGGTCGTCGCCGAGGCCGCGGCCGCCGGTCTGATGGCGCGCTCCAGCCGCAACGGTGCGTCCGCCGACGCGAAGCCGGAGCCGGGCGTCGCCTCCGACGAGCCGCTGGCCGAGTGGGAGAAGGAGCTGCTCGCCGGCTCCGAGACCGCCGCCGCCGACGCGAACGAGGCCGCTGCCGCGACCGAGGCCGCCACCGAGCAGGCGACCGCCTCCTCCTGATGCTCCAACCGCCCGTGGGGGGGGGGGGCCCGGGGGGGGCGCCGCCGGGCGGGGGGGGCCGCCACCAGGCGCGCCACTCGGAGGCTGTATTTAGTTTTTCCATCAAAAAAAAAAAAACAACACAAAAAAAAAAAAAAAAAAAA